>NZ_CP115165.1:1502500-1542500 GCF_028622095.1 Deinococcus aquaticus
CGTGACCTCCTCACCCGCGATGACGCTCAGGCGGTCATCCAGGCCCAGGTCCCGCACCATTCCCTGCAATTCGGGGCCCCCGCGCTGCTGGTCGTGGTCCGTCACGGCAATCACGCGCGTGTTCGTGCGCAGCATCCAGCCCGGAATGTCCCGCAGGGGCGTGCGGCAGTCATGACTGACTTCCGTGTGCAGGTGCAGGTCCACGCGCATGACCTGCACGCCCTCGCGCCACACCACGTTGTTCGGCGCAGCCACCTTCAGGCCCCCGCCACCGGGACCAGCACCGACAGCGCCCCCGCCCACACCTCAATCCGGACCCGGCCCGACGCACCCTGCACTGCCGGGCGCACCTCCGCATCCACGTGGAAGGCCTGCCCCACGTACGGAATCTCGACCACGCGCACCCGGTCCACCTGCACGCTGTTCAGGTCCGTGAACTCATCGCGCGCCAGCGCCGCCAGGTATGCCAGCAGCCCCTCACGCGCGCCCGCATCGATCCGCACCACGTCCAGCTGGCCGTCCCCCGGATCGGCGTTCGTCGCCAGCCTGAGCCTCGGCCCGGTCGCGTTCGTGTTCATGACCTCCAGCAGCGCCAGCGGCACCTCCGGCAACTCCACGCCGTCCAGGCACAGCTCCACCGGCAACGGGTTGAACTCCGTCAGGGTCGCCGTGAGCGCCTGCACCGCCCGCAACGGACTCTTGCCGCCCTCCGGGTCGTACTCGGCCATCACGTCCGCGAACGCCCCGCACCCGCACGCCTCCAGGAACAGATCCTCGCCCCACGGGGCCGTCACGCGCCCCAGATCGAACGGCCGCGCGCCCGCCCCCGCGTACCCGGCGATCACGTCCAACGGCGCGCCCTGCACGCCCAGCATCCTCGCCACGTTATTCGCCGTTCCCATGGGAATCACACCCAGCGTCACGCCCTCACGCCCCGCAAGACGCACCGCCACGGCCCGCACCGTGCCGTCCCCGCCCGCCACGAACACCGCGCCCCGCACGTCCGCGAGCGCCGCGTCCAGGTCATCCTCGCAACTGGTACTGCGGTACACCGGCGTGAACCCGATACCCTCCAGCGCCGCGACCAGATCGTCCGGCGTGCAGTGCTCACTGCCTCCCGCTCCCGCATTGAAAATCAGGGTCGCGCCCCGCCGCTCGGGTGCTGCGGGGGTCACCCCGGAACTCATGGCTGTCATTCGGCAACTGTACCCACTGGCACCACCCGCCGCCTTGAACAAACCCGAACAAACCCAGAGATCAACAGACTGGCGGGCCGCGCCGCATCACTCGGCCTGTCGCTGCTCCCGGAGGGCCGCCCAGTCCTCGAACGCCAGCGCCGGCAGCAGCGCGAAACTCCCCACGAACAGACTCGCCACCGCCGCCGGGACGCGCACGGGCGTCCGGCCATTCACCACCAGGTACAGCGCGCCCAGCGTGCTGAGCGCCCCGATATCCATGAACATCACGCGCGTGAACGAACTGCGGCGCAGGCTCTCGCGCGTGCCCAGTTCCCCCGGACGCCGCCGCCCCACCACTGCCGTCAGCACCAGCAGCAGCAGCAGCGACAGGAACAGACGAATCCGGGCAGGGGAGGGGCGGGAGTAATCAGAGAGGGGCACGCTAATAGTATACTGGCTTGAAAAGGAACGGATATAGTAGACAATAATGTTATGGAGAAGTTCTTTATTTTTTCATTCAATGGGTGTATTAATTTTTTTTAAGTACAGAGTGTGGAATTTGGTGATTATGGAGCATTGCCTCTCTGATCGTTACCTAGATTTATTCTCAGGATCTTCCTAACGCGAGCGATGGTTGTATACTTTGCGCACGATCCGCCATATATAAGATCTATTTTTTGCATTAGAGTGCTTTGGATATCTTCAAGTTCAAAATCATTCGTTTTTACATAAATTAGGCAATCAGAGAGAACATATTTGCCCCTCCTGACTATCGTTATTTTTTCTTTATTTGGATTACCTACTCTTGGTAATAAGACATAAGGTGGTCCTATTATCTTATTGCTGCTAACTCGATATGCGCCCGCGTGGCTAATTTGATTACTTTTTAGATGTGTTGTATGTATGAACAAGGGGCTTTTACTGGATTTACTTGTTATGCCGAGCGACTTATGTACTTGCAGTTTGCCTCTATCTACTACAATATTTTCGCTATAGTCATCTGTGTTGTGATTAGAGTGCGTAGATTCACTTCGTTTTAGAGAGATAATTGACGTAGAAACAGTGTAGCCCGGAAATGTATTTGAAGGAAGATGCCTATGGGTTGTAAATTCATAACCTAAATGCAATATATGCTCTCTTGCAGATCTATCTCGTTCTGACCATAATACGCTATCCGGAAATATGCCGACAACTTGCCCATTTATTGATAAAAAATCTATCGCGTTTAATATAAAACTCATGGCTGGGCTGCATTTAGTTGAATATCCTTGACGATTATTGAAAGCGATTCCTGTTGATGACTTATATGAAAATGGGGGATTAAGTAATATTAGATCAATTTTTCGGAATCGGTGATTAAATGATCGGTCGTAATTTGTAAAATCATCGCAATACTGCTCTCTGCACCAATCAATTTTTTCTAGTGAATGCGAATCTATGTCATTTGCTAAATAATTTGGTCTGTCTCCTAAAATTTGTCTCGCTGCGTTTAATAGAGCTCCATCGCCGCACGCAAAATCTGCAATGTAAAGGGGGGATTGATCATTACTCGATAATGCCAAATTGACAAGCTCCTGGGCAATGTTATTTGGGGTGTATATTTGATCAATCATTTCTGATACCAGTATTCGTGTGTATCATAGATGTAGATTTTTCCGGTTCTTTTTTCGAAATCAGAAGGGATTTTTGGATGATCAAATATTATATTGACCATATGACCTTTTAGCTTTTCGCAATGCATTGCAAATAAGATTGCAGCCAAGGAGCTGGGTTTGTTGCCAAGTGGGGCTATTTTTATATATAATCCGCTCCGTCCTTCAATTATTTTTTTCATTTCAGTGATTGCTTCGAATGGAGACCAAGCTGAATAGTATGCAATATTTTTGTAAACCCCTTTTTGATTTATCATCTGACGATTTTGAAAAAGAGATATGCGTCCATAATCGCTTCTAATACCAGGAACACCAAGCAGTGGATGTATTAAATAGTCCGCCTCAATCTCCTTATCTAGTATATATTGTACTCTTGATCCCTGGAAACCAAGAATGGGTATAAAGATTTTAGTTTGGCCAAGCTTTGGTCTGTTAAGTCTGTAGAAACCGGGCAGCGGGTAAATTCCTTCTATTTCATCTGACATATGAAATTCTTCGATAGTTTCCCCGGCGTCCATATTTTCATAACTCTCTGATGATTTGTACATTACGCAATGACTTATGTGTAAGATAATAAGTCTCCTTAAGAGAACGCCCCAGACATTTATTGGCAGAAAGGTGATATCTAAAATGAACTTTTTGCCGGGTAATATTGACGTAAGGAGATGATCTATCGCATCTTGGTTCCTTAGATTAACATCTCTATTATTTAATTTATGTAATACGCGGATATTTTCTCTATCTATAATAGATATATAAATATCATCATCAGACGGTAAGTTTATGCAGTAATTTGAATCTCCCCGCTTAATTCCAGTTATCAAAATAGAGTTAGATTCATTCAAGTCTGATTCAAGGTTATGATGAGAAATATAGGTCATATATTATCGAAGAGGCTAGGCTGAGAAGATTTACTGTGTTTGTTGTCTGGTGGTGCACTATCTTTTGTTTGAGTGGAGCGATTAATTATTCTTTGCACTGCACTTTTAGGATCCTCTATAATTTCTGAGATATCGTCTGACGTAAGAGAGATTTTTCTCTTTTTTCGATGAGAGAATATAAAATAGGGAGAAAAAATTGGATGTAACATATATTCATACTCCCTAGTGTCTGCAATAGATGTGAGTTTGCTCGCATTCACTCTTACGATACCAGAGTGCTGCACTGCCAATTCTATAATCTTTTGTGCTTCAGAGTTTGCTTGGAGGTCGTTCACTCTGAATTGGTTGGTTTCTGGTGAGCGTCTCTCAGGATATGCCGCTAGATGTTCGAATATTCTACCCAAGCCAAACATCAATTTGATTATTTTCCTTCCGTAGACGGACAATCCCTCAATTTGGTGTAAATTCTTTTCACCAATCGCCATCGCGGCCCTAGTTTGTATGTCCGGATGTATCTTTTCTATTCTGCCTTCCTTTGAGGCTGAAAATAAAATCATTGTTTCGATCATTTCTAGTAGATATCTAATATTATAATGTGAAAGTATGACAATGGTTTCCCATCCGCAGTAATATTTGCGTATTCTATTTCCTCTGCCTATTGCAAATAACACGGCGTATTTATAATTTGCGTATCTTGAATCCCACATTTTTTTGTTTCTTTGATATTGATCAAAAATTGCATCGTATTTAATATTATGACCATCCGCCCAATACCTTAGAAAAGCAATTTTCAGAGAAGGAACCCCTTTAATTTTTGAAAGATCATCTAACTCTAAATGAGTGAAAAATGGATTGTTATATTTGCCAACATTCAAAAGTTTTGCCTCCTCTTCATCTGAAAGTTCTTCTAGAAGGGATTCAATGCTCGAATTAATATAACTCTCTCCTAAGTATTTCAGTCTGGCATTGCAGATTGAGCGGGCAAATTCTCTGTACCCTTTTCGGACGCTATCATCAACATTAATGCTATGAAAGTCATCCGGACTGCGCAGGAGTTCATTCTTATTTATTGTGTTGAATGCCGATCTGCCGAGCGGCCTAACACCTATCTTGACATATGCCGATCTTGTGAAATGTTTCAGAAGTGTATTGAGAATTGCTTGCTGATAATCGAGCAAGTTCTCAAATTCATCAAACATAAAATAGAATGGAATCGAGTTTTTGGATCCTTTAATCGAAATACCATCAAGAATAATATCGATCGGTGTTTTTAGTGCGGAAAGGTGGCCCGAAAAATCGCTGCGACTAATATTTGCGACATTGTCAGATAGGTGGGTTAATTCCTCTTGAATTCTTGAGGAAATATCGAAAATTTTATCCTCACCGAATAAAATTCTGGATGCTCTAGAAAGATGATCTTCTGAAACTGCAACTCCTTCGTGAGATTGTACAAATTCTACAATTAGATCACAGATTATTAAATTAATATAGTGGCTAAAGATTTTTTCCCACGCCTCGATTGGTAAATTACCGCCAGAAAAAGAATAGCAGACCGATGTGTCAATTCTGTGATATAGGCCAAAATATCGCTGAGAACCCAAATTTTCTATATTGATTGCCTTATTGCCATGCCATAGAAAGAGAAAAGCTGTGGTTTTACCGGATCCCCGTGATCCGGTCATAATTACGGGCCGTTCAAGCTCCAACTCGCTAAGGTAGTTAGGCTTTTTCAGTAGTAAGGCTGCGTCTTTGACGAGCCATTCGCTTTTGTATGTGAAGGCTTGTGACAATCTTCCTTCGGAATCTCGATTTTCCATCTTTTTTCCTTATATGGTTATGAGTGGATTCCAGTTATCGGATTTATGTTTAAGAAGAGTCATATTGAAATCTGGGCTTCCGTGATCGAAGACAATTGTGAAAGCCAGATCACCAAAGCCAGACCAGCTTTTGAGGTCAGTCCTCTCGAGTATTTCATCTCTAACTTGTGTAATGTCAATCAGCTTTTTAAGCCACGCGGGCCAATAGATTGAGATTGATGATGATAGGGAGTGTTGATCGGTTATAGTATACAGCGAGTGAATGGTAACCTTGTCTTCTAGCGATGACTTTATTCTGTCAATTCCCTGGTCGACTACGATCGGAACGCAGTAGTGTATTGTTGAACCTGTTTTTTCTGCGGTTTCGAGCAGGCTTTTCTCTTCTCCCCATTGGGTATAATCTTTGTAACTTATAAAATTAACGAATTGACTGCCAGTTCCAACTATATCATCGTAGATAATTATGTTTCTTGCGGACAATAAGCTTATTGCTTCTCGATGTGTTTTTATATCTTCCTCGCTGATGCCTATTTCATTTCTCAAAATTCTTGATACATAATTGCCACTATCCGTTGGCTTAGGTTTGTTTCCGTGGACCGGTGTGTAAATAATTGGTTTCTCGTCGAGGCAATGGATAGTATGTTCAATGTTTCTTCTGAGCATTTCAGTAAAATGCCTCTTGGATATAAAATTAACGGAATTAGCTATCCAAATTAGAAAAAGCTTCTCCTCGTTGTTTAGTGCATTATTTAGCCAGCCATCTATATCTACCGAATCTCGACTTACTATGCCTAAATTGACATAGAATTCATACTTCTCTATAATGAAGCGCTCCAGTCTAAGATTTAATGCTTCGATGTCATTATAGACATCAGAGAAGGTTTCGCTCATTTGCGTCCATCCTTTGAACCGCGTGCGGCCTTGCTATTGGGCTTGTTGATGTATGTTCGAAATATATGAAAAAACTAGGGGCGAATAGGTACCCCTAGTGTAACCTTATACGATCTAGCGTGTACTTACCCGCATTTGCTGTAGCCGCAGGCTTGGCATTTCAGGCAGCCTTCCTCGCGGATCACGGCGCGTTCCTCGCAGACGGGGCAGCGGTCGCGGCTCATGCCGTCCATGCTTTCCACGCTGACGCCGCTGGGCGCGGCGCTGGCGGGTGCGGGGGCGTCGGTGCTGCCTCCGGCGAGGGGGGGGAGTTGGGCGGCTTCCATGTCTTTCTGGAAGGTTTCGAGGGCGACGGCGATCAGGTCGGCCTTGCTGCCGACGAGGCGGCCGTTGTAGCTGCCGTACAGGCCGCCGTTGATGCCGCGCAGGGTTTTGATGATGGCCTGGGCGGGCACGCCGTGTTGCAGGGCGATGCTGACGACGCGGCCGAGGGCTTCGCTGTCGGCGTTGGCTTCGTCGCCGGCGCGGCCGCTGATGACCATGACTTCGACGGGTTTGCGGTCGAGGTGGTTGACGGTGACGAGGAAGCTGCGGCGGTGGCCGCTGGTGGGGTCCGTGAGTTTGATCATGTCGGTGATGCCGCTGAGGCGGGTGGGGCGCTGGTACACGGCGCGGGGGGCGGGCTGGGTGGCCTGCGCGGCGGCGGGGGCGGCGACCGGGGCGGGCGTGGTGGCGGCAATCGGGGTGGGCGCGGGGGTGGGTTCAGCGGTCACTTCGGTGCTGGCGGCAGGGGCGGCGGGTTCTTCGGTCTTGTCTTTTGTCTTGCTGGTGCTCAGCACCTGGAACTGGCGGCTGCCGTCGCGGTACACGGTGATGCCTTTGCAGCCGGTGCGGTACGCCTCGCTGTACGCGTCCTGCACGTCTTGCAGGGTGGCGCTGTTGGGCAGGTTGATGGTCTTGCTGAGGCTGTTCGCGGCGAAGCCTTCGGCGTCGAAGGCGCACTGCACGACGCCCTGCATGCGGACGTGATCGGCGGGCCTGATGTCGTGCGCGCAGACGAACACCTGCTGGAGCGCGTCGGGGATGAAGGGCAGGCCGACGACGCTGCCGTGGTTCTCGCTGACGGCTTCGGTCACGCGGTCCCAGTTCCAGTTGCCCTGGGCGTCCTGCATGCCGTCGGGCGCGGGGTACGTTTCGAGCAGTTCGACGAACAGCGGGGCGAGGAGGGCGCGGTACTCGCTGCCGATCTTGCGCCAGATGAACGGGCTGAACACGGGCTCGATGCCGCTGCTGACGCCCATGAGCATGCTGGTGGTGCCGGTGGGCGCGACGGTCAGCACGGCCACGTTGCGCCGGGGGGCGTGGGGGATCCTGTCGGCGTTGCGTTCGTACACGGGGTACACGCCGCGTTCCTGCCCGAGCTTCTCGCTCTCGGCGATGGCTTCCTCGCGCAGGGCGCTCATGATGTCGTAGATGACGCGGCGGCCGGTGTCGCTGTCGTACCGCAGGCCGAGTTTGATCAGGGCGTCCGCGAGGCCCATGACGCCCAGGCCCAGGCGGCGCAGGTCCTGACTGGCCACGCGGTTGTCTTCCAGGGCGAACACGTTCACGTCCAGCACGTCGTCCAGGAAGCGGACGGTGGTGCGCACGTCGGCGCGGAAGGCGGTCTCGTCGAAGCGGCTGTCCCTGACGTACGCGGCGAGGTTGATGGCGCCCAGGTCGCAGGGTTCACCGACGGTCAGGGGGATCTCGCCGCAGGGGTTGGTGCTGCGGATCTCGTAGCGTTTGCCGAGGTTCTTCAGGGCGCTGTACTGGTTGATGCGGTCCACGAAGATCAGGCCGGGCTCGCCGGTGCTCCAGGCGTGCTGGGCGATCTGGTCCCACAGCCACTTGGCGGGGAGGCCGGGGCGGGTGTCGGTCGGGTCGATCTTGCCGTTGCTGGCGGTGGTGTACACGGGCACGCCTCGCGCGCCGTCTTCCTCACGGTCGGGGAGGGTGGGCAGCGTGCCGGTGTAGGGTTCTGCCTGGGGGTGCAGGGCGTACTTGCCGGGCACGTCCTGCACGCTGACGTGCCACAGGGCGTCGCGTTGCAGGGTGTCCCAGAATTTCTCGGTGACGAGGATGCTGATGTTGAAGGTGCTGATGTCACCCTCGGCGGCCTCGCGGTCGAGGTCCTTGGCGGTCAGGAAGTCCAGAACGTCCGGGTGCTCGATGGAGATGGTGGCCATGCCCGCGCCGCGCCGGGTGCCGCCCTGACGGACGACGCGCAGGACGGGGGCGTACACGAAGCGCAGGGTGTTGATGGGGCCGCTCTGTTCCGCGCCGCGGTTGGACCATTCTAGGAAGTTGTCGAAGATCTCGAGCAGGAAGCTCACGGGGCCGCTGCTGGTGCCGCCCGATCCCTTGATGGGCGCACCTTCGGGCCGCATGCTGCTCAGGTCGATGCGGGGTTCCAGGCCGAGTTTGCCGTCGTCGGCGATCTTGCGGGCCGCGTCGATGATGCCGCCCATGTCGTCCGGGACGGCCTGCACGCCTTCAGGCATGGCTTTCACGACGGCGACGCCGTTGGCGCGGGCCAGGGCGACCAGTTCGGGTTTGATGACCTGTCCGTACACCACGCGCGTCCAGTTGCGCACGGCGACGGGTTGCTTGTCACCGTCGGGTTGCGTGGGGGGCCGCATGAGGCCCTCGATGAAGTCGGTCACGTCGGCGTGGGCGGCGCTCATGTACGCCCAGCCGCGCACGCCGGCGTCGGGGCGGCTGCCCTGCGCGCGGGGGGTGTACACGTCGAGGTTCACGCCGTTCCCGCCGCCGACCTTGGTGACCAGCGCGAGTTTCTTCGCGACTTCCATGACGCCCTCGAAGGTGCTGGGCTCGTGTTCGGTGGCGCCCTGCACGAAGCAGTTCAGGACGTTGCCGTGCGAGGTGCCCGCTCCGGCCAGGACGCGGCCGCCGGGGCAGAATTTCTTCTCGGCCATCAGGTCGTAGTACTGCTGCGCCCAGTGGTCGCGTACGCTCTCGCTTTCGGCCCCGGCAACCCAGGTGGCGATGCGGCGGAACATGCCGCTCAGGTCGCCGTCCCCACCCTGCAGGTACTGCCGCCGGGCGATGTGGTGGGCGTTGTCGTCGAAGTTGGTCAGGGGCTGGGCGCTGAGGGTGGTCACGGTGGTTCTCCTTGGCTGGGGAGCGGGCTGCGGGTGTCGGACGTGAGGACACACAGCATGAAACCGCCGCCGGCCCGCTGGGGACCGTGGGGTAAACTGCTGTGCGTGGCCGGTGAAGTGGGCCGTTCCTTAGATGGCTGACTGTACCACCCGCCCGCAGGACGTACAAGCACTTGTACGTGCATTCGATTTGAGGTACAAGATGCTGCAACGGTCGGCTACATGAAGCCCCGATAAAGCTCCTGTGGCACGCAGGAAACCGCCCCCGATCAGGGCCCGCAGCAGGGAAAGACCGCCCCCGTCAGGGGCACCGGCCGCCTTCAGGCAACCCGCGCCTACGGGGACCGTCAGTCGTGCCGTTCGGGTTTCGCGTCCCGCGTCATCAGTTCCGTCAGGGCCGCCTGCGGCGTCCAGCGGCCCGCCGCGACCTGCGCGACCGCCCGTACGATCGGCAGATCCACGCCCTGCACCTGCGCCCAGGCGTCCAGCAGGCCCGCCGTGCGCAGGCCCTCCACGACCTTCCCACCCTGACCGGGGTGCTCGCCCAGCGCGATCGCCTCGCCCGCCGCACGGTTCCGGCTGTGGCGGCTAGTGGCGGTCGTGACCAGATCCCCCAGACCGCTCAGGCCGTAGACCGTGTCCTCCTGGCCGCCCACGGCGCGCAGATACCGGTCCATCTCGCGCAGGCCGCGCGTGATCAGGGCCGCCTTGGCGTTGTCGCCCAGTCGCAGGCCGTCCACCATGCCCGCCGCGAGCGCCACCACGTTCTTCAGCACGCCGCCCAGTTCCACGCCCGTCTCATCGGGACTGGTGTACACCCGCAGCGCCGGGGTCATCAGGGCCGCCTGCACCTCCTGCGCGAAGGCCGCGTCCCGGCTGGCGACGACCGTCGCGGCCGGCAGGCCCCGCCCGACCTCCTCGGCGTGATTCGGGCCGCTCAGAACCGCCACCCGCCCGAAACCCAGGCGGCGCGCCAGGACCGTCAACTGACCCCCATCCGGTGCCAGGCCCTTGGCGCACAGCACCACGCCCAGCTCACGCGGCAGTTCGGCCAGCAGGTCGGGCACGCCCACGCTCGGCACGACCACCAGCGCGAACGCCGCCCCCGCCACCGCGCCCGCGAGGTCCGGCGTGACCCGCAGGTTCGCGGGCAGGGTCACGCCCGGCAGGTACTCCGCGTTCACCCGCTCGCGGTCCAGTTCGGCCGCGAACGCCTCACGCCGCGCCCACAGGGTCACCGGGCCGTTGCGCGCCGCGTTCACCGCCAGCGCCGTGCCCCAGCCGCCCGCGCCCAGTACCGGCAGACTCAGCACCGGCAGGCCCTGTACTGGCAGGCCCCGCGCGCTCACTCGCCCTCCGCCCACGCGAATACCCACACGCGCGGCGCGTCCGGTTCCGGCGGCGCGTAATCCGGGTACTCCACGATCTCCCACCGCGCGAACCCCGCCGCCACCAGCAGCGGTTCCAGGTCCGCCGGGTCGTACCCGCGCTCCCGGTGCGTCTCCACGAACTCCAGTTCACCCACCCGGCAGAACGCCTGCACCACCCCCAGGTCCGCCTCCGCATCATGATGATGCGACCAGTGGTAATGCACCTCGCCGCCGTCCGCCATGGGCGCCAGACCCTCGATCGCGTCTCCCTCCCACAACTCCCGCACGCCCAGGCGCGTGTTCACGTCGAACGCGAACAGCCCGCCGGGCCGCAGATGCGCCCGTGCCTGCCCCAACGCCGCTCCCAGGTCCTCCGGTGTCAGCAGGTTGTTCAGGCTGTCGAACACGCACGTCACCAGCGAGAACCGCTCTGGGAGCGCGAACGACCGCAGGTCACCCTGCACGAACGGCACCCCCGGCAACCGTGTGCGCGCCTCGCGCAGCATCTCCTCACTGAAATCCAGGCCCGTCACATCCAGACCCGCCGCGCGTAACTCCCGCGTGAACCCGCCCGTGCCGCACGCCAGATCCAGCGCACCCCCCGACCCATCCAGGCCACCGTCCCGCGCGAACGTCAGCACGAAGTCCGCCCAGTGGTCGTACTCCACATCCGCCATGATCGCGTCGTACACGGCGGCCAACGCTGTAAACGGCTGCCTCTGCATGCCCGCGAGTATAGGCCCCCGCCGCCCCCAGCGCCCCACTCCACCAGACCACCCATGAGAAAGGCCGCAAGGAAGCCGACCTACCCGCCCCGCACGGCCCGCTCTACCGTGCAGGTAACCACAGTTCATGCTGTCAGACCCAACGCACACCCCACCCCGGAGGACCCCACCATGAAAACCCAGCTGATCGCCGCCGCCCTCGGCACCCTGACCCTCAGCGCCTGCACCCTCGCCGGCAACCCCGTCCGCAAGGACGTCACCGGCCAGCTGCGCGGCTTCACCGCCGAACAGAACCTCCGCCTCGCCATCGTCGGGTACAACGGTGGCCAGTACACCGCCGACGGCACCCAGGGCCAGATCCTCGACCGCTTCCTGACCGGCGGGTACGCCCTCGACCTGCCCAGCAACGTCCCGTACGGCTACTACCGCGTCATCGTGTTCCGCGACGCCAACAATAACAGCCGCTACGACGCCAGCGACACTGTCCTCAGCCGTGACAACGGCAAACGCCTCGTTCTTGCCCAGCGCGACAACCAGTTCCTCGCCGGTACGAAAACCGGTTGGAACCTCACCGACGCCCAGGGTGGCGTGCAGACCACCCTCCTGAACAACTACGACCTCGACGCCCAGTAACAGGGGCGCACCCAAAAGAGGAGAGGGGAGGCTATGCTGCCTCCCCTTCACTCATGCCAGCAACTGCTCCAGCTCCAGTCGCCGCGCTTCCAGCACGTCTTCCGGCACCACCGGGTCCCCAGCCCGCACCGTCACGTTGCCCAGCGGCACCCAGCTCACGCACCCCAGCATGCCCGCCGACTCCGGCAGGACCAGCGGCCCCAGCAGAGGCCGCACCCGCAACAGCAACGCATGTACCCATGGACGGTTCCGGTACTGAAAGCGCCGCTCGATCGCCGCGCCCGTTAACGCCTGCAAAGGCTCCAACTTGAGGGCGCTGTCCAGGAACTCGACCTTATGCACCGCCACCACCTCCGCCAACGCCGGAAACTCAATCACGCCCGGCTGCGGGTCATCGCGTAGCAGCGATTGATACTGAAGTTGAAGCTCCGCCGGATTCTGGTGCAGAAAGGTCGGATACAACAGGAACGACCGATGCTCTACCTCGAAACCGTCATGCGTTTCCATGATCCCACCTTTGCGGATCAGTAGCGAGAGAGTGCCTTGGGTAAGGAGCCGGGATTGGGCGTCCCATTCTTTCAGGGCAGACAGAGCAGCAGACATGGCGGGTAGCATAAAATAAAAAAGCGCCCCGAACGGGACGCACGAGAGGCCAGAAGGCCGTCAATTGCTGAATGTGAACTCATGCCCGGATAGCGACTTGACCTTCACGGCGTAACCGTCAGCACCGACCTGAAGAACCTCGCAGGTCACCACCGACTGAGGCCACTGGACAGAAGCACCTTCCTGAACGTACAGAGCGTCGGCGCAATCGGCTGGAAGATCCGCCGTCTTGTTCGACGGGTCGTTCGTCAGCCAGGAAGTGGCGTACCCCAGCATGTGCTTGCCGTAACTTCCGGCCACACCATCATGCCCCTTGTTCCGCGCGGCCAACGCATTGGGCACAAGCACGGCCGCCAGCACACCGATGATGGCAATGACGATAAGTAGCTCTATCAGAGTAAAACCCGCTTGTTGATTGGTCATGGGTATCAAGTCCTGATTGAAAAAGGCCGCCACAGAGGGCGGCCTACAGGAAATTGAGTGAGATCAGGGGGCAGAGACAGCAGCAGTCACTTTCTTGACCGTCGAACCGTCGTAGGCGAACAGGCCACCGTTGTCCATCGCGAGGTTCACAACGTAGTTGTCCTGACCACCCGTGCTAATGGTGCAAGTTGCGATACCAGCGGGCAGTTCGGTAACGTCCTTGCCTTGCGCGGAGGTGCACGTCTGGACGCTACCGGTGGAGGGCGCGTATGCAGTGATGACAGCAGGAGTGGCCTTAACCCCGGCAGCGCTATAGCCCCCGTTGGTCAGCTTGCCGCTCACAGTGTCACGGTTCGTTTCGACTGCCGTCACAGTGTTGCGAATGAAGCTCTGAGCAGCGCTTTCGTTAGCCTTGCTACGGGCGCTGAGCAGGTTGGGGATCAGGACGGCGGCCAGAATACCGATGATGGCGATGACGATGAGCAGCTCGATGAGGGTGAAGCCCTGGGTGTTGTTTTTCATGGTGTGCTCCTGGGTGCGGCGGGTCCGGATAAGGTTATGTATGGTCCGGGTCTGCCTGCGTATGGCTTTGGCAGGTGCGGGTGTCTCCCGTCCTTGCTGTCATTAGAGTACGGTTGGATTTCTCACAGGAGTCTTACGGAATTGCGACTACGGGAATGGTGCTTGCCGGGTGGTCTATTTCGGCATTTTCCCGGTAGACGCGCTGTTTCTGGTTGATTTTGGACTCTATTACTGCTCTGTAAGAGTTTGTGAGGGCCGGCTGTGGGGGGTGCGGGGTGCTATGCTGCTGGGCAGTTCAGCTGGGGCGGGTTGGTGGCTCCGGCGAATGGGACGCTTGTGTCCCCACACTTACTTGAATTTGTGGTCGCGTGCGCGGCGCTGGGCTCCCTGGGGGCCGTGGCGCGCGCCGTGTGCCGGAAGAGAGGCTTGTCTTGGAACTCACGCCGCGCGTTCCGCCGCACAGTAACGACGCTGAAATCAGCGTGCTGGGCAGCATTCTGCTCGATAACGACACTTTGAATCAGCTGGGGGATTCGGTGGCTCCGGAGATGTTCTACCGTGAGGGGCACCGCAAGATCTTCACGGCTATGCGGACCCTGCAGGAGCGGGGTGAGCCGGTGGATCTCGTGACGCTCAGCGAGGACCTGCGTGTAAAGGGGCAGCTGGATGAGGTGGGTGGCCTGACGTACCTGATCGGTCTGTCGGATCAGGTGCCTACCGCCGCGTACGCGGAGCATTACGCGCGCATCGTGCAGGAGAAACACACGCTGCGCGCGCTGATCAGCGCGTCCGGGAAGGCCATGCAACTGGCCTACGAGGGGCAGTTGCCGCTGGAGGACCTGCTGGACCGCGCGGAGAAGATGATCTTCGAGGTGGCCGAGCAGAAACAGAAGGGCGAGGCGTACCAGGCGATGAACGAGGTCGTCACGGAGACGTTCGAGTACATCACGTTGTTGCATCAGAACAAGGGCATTCCGGACGGCGTGAGCAGCGGTTTCCGTGACCTGGACGAGCAGATCAGCGGATTGCAGAAGGGCAGTCTGAACGTGCTGGCGGCGCGGCCCTCGATGGGGAAGACGGCGTTCGCGCTGTCGATCGCGCAGAACGTGGCGCTGCGGGGTGAGAAGGCGGTCGCGGTGTTCAGTCTGGAAATGCCGGCAGTGCAGCTGGCGCTGCGCATGCTGTGCAGTGAGGCGCGGGTGGACATGAACCGCATCCGCAGTGGGCAGCTGAACGAGCGGGATTTCGAGCGGCTGGCGCACGCGGCGGGTCGTCTGGCGGACGCGCCGATGATCATTGACGATGAGGCGGACCTGACGCTGAACGGTCTGCGCAGCAAGCTCCGGCGGATCGCGGCGCAGCACGGTCAGCTGGGGCTGGTGGTGATCGATTACCTGCAGTTGATGTCGGGCGGCAAGAGCAGCGGCGGCAGTGATAACCGGCAGCAGGAGATCAGTACCATCTCGCGTGGTCTGAAGAGTCTGGCGCGTGAGATGGAAGTGCCGATCATCGTGCTGTCGCAGCTGTCGCGCGCGGTCGAGCAGCGTCCGAATCACCGGCCCATGCTGTCGGACCTGCGTGAGTCGGGTGCGATCGAGCAGGACGCGGATATCGTGATGTTCATCTACCGCGACGAGTACTACAACAAGGAAACGGATCAGCAGGGCATCGCGGAAATCATTATCGGGAAGCAGCGCAACGGGCCGGTCGGCACGGTGAAGTTGCAGTTTCACAGTTCGCACGTACGGTTCAATGATCTTGCGCCGGAGGGAGTGTAATGGCGGAGGATCAGGCGAAAGCGGCAGGTCAGGCGGGCGGGCAGCGCAGACGCAGGCGGCGGCGGGGTGGCAGTGCGCCCGCGCAGCCCCGGCCGGGTCAGGTGACGAACACCACCGCCGTGCCCACGCCGGCCGCGCCGAGCAAGCGCGGGCAGAAGCGGCCGCTGGCGGACCCGCGCATCGGGGTGGGCTGCATCGTGCTGCGCGGCGACGAGATTCTGCTGGTGCGAGAGCGGGGCCGCTGGTCGCTGCCCAAGGGCGGCCTGGAGTCCGGTGAGCTGGTGCAGGACGGTGCGCGCCGCGAGACGTTCGAGGAGACAGGACTGGTCGTGGAGTTGCGGGATCTGGCGTTCATCGTGGAGTTTCAGGCGGTGACGTGGGGGCATCACCTGCAGTTCTTCTACACGGGGCGCGAGGTGGGCGGGAAGCTGGAGCCGCGCGACCCGGACCGGGACGTGCAGGAGGCGCGCTTCGTGCCGATCCGGCAGTTGCGGGAGTTCATCCGGTTCCGGCCGCGTCTGGTGGCGCTGGAGACGTGGTTGCGTGAGCGCCGGCCCCGGCATTTCGTGTTCAACTTGGATAAGGAACCGGCGATGCTGCGTAAGAGGCGCCGGGTGGGCGATCCGCTGCCGGGCGCGCGTGGTCAGGAACCTGAGTTCAGTGACGAGCCTGACCTGTAGAGGGCGGCGTTTGAGGCAGGTGAACATGGGCGGCGCGCTTCTGTGGAAGTGAGCCGCCCGCTGCTGTGGGGCGCCGCCGTGGGCGGAGCGGGTGCTTCCGGGGCGCGTTTGACACCTACATATACTCTGTTAATATCAGAATATGAAGCGTCTATTACGTAAGGAGGCCGATCCGTTGCCATCCAGCGGACGCGGGTACGTGCACGTCTGCCCCCACTGCGCCCAGCCCCTGACCCTGCACGACCTGCGCGACGGCGATCAGGCCTACTGGTGCCACCCCTGCAACCTGGGCCACCGCGCCAGCGACCCACCCCTGAGCGCCCTGAAACGCCTGCCGCAGACCGGCTGAGGCCCGTTCACCCGGCCTTCACTCCGCTATGCTGGGCGCATGACGCAGCCGTTCAACCCGACCCCCCGCCCGGGCCACCTGAGCGAAGTCCTGGCCGGTCAGGTGATCGCCGTGACCGGCGCCGACCAGGGGTACGGCCGCACCATCAGCGCCGCCCTGGCCAGCGCCGGAGCCAGTGTCGTCCTGATCGGAGCGAACAGCGAGACCCTCGCCACCGCCGCCAGTCACCTCGAGCACACGGGCGGGCACGCCATTCCCATCAAGGCCGACGTGGGCGTTCCCCTCGACTGGCTCAGCGCGCAGAACCGCATCCTGGAAATCTTCGGCGCGCTGCACGGCATCGTGCACCTGGCCGACAAACGCTCGCACAGCGAATTCACGTCGCTCAGCGAGAACGAATGGATGGACCTGTTCAACTGCAACCTCAAAAGCACCGTGGGCATCGCGCAGATCGTGCGCCGCCGCCTGCCCGGCACGTGGCTGACCATCATCGGCCCGCACCTCGACGAGCGCGGCCTGCAGGCCCACCCGCAACGCGGCGCGCTGCGCGGACTGGTCGAACAGGCCCACACCGAGGATCTGCGCCTGAACCTGCTGCTGCCCAGCCGCGCCAGCAGCAGCGACGACACCCTGGACGCCCCACTCTCGAACGCCGTGCTGGCCCTGGCCGCGCCCGGCATGAAACACCTGCGCGGCAACGTCATGGACGTGCCCATGCCGCCCATTCCGAAAATCCGCGCGCTGGACGCCTACCCGCTGTGACCCGTTTCTCTTCTTCTCGCTTCGCTCAGGTTGCAACGGTTTTGCGAACCATGTACCCGGAGTCCGTGTGAGGTGCCCGTACTGCTCCGCTCCGGACAGCAAGGTCGTGAACTCCCGGCCCAGTGACGACGGGGCCAGCATCCGCCGCCGCCGCGAGTGCCTGAACTGCGCGCGGCGCTTCACGACCTACGAACGCGCGCAACTCGAACCGCTGATGGTCGCCAAACGCAGCGGCCCCCGCGAGGCGTTCAACCCCGACAAGCTCCTGCGCGGCCTGACCCTCGCCAGCGAGAAACGCCCGGTCGATCCGGCCGCGCTGCGCGCCTTCGCGTACTCCTTCGAGGACGAGGTGCAGACCGCCGAGATTCCCGCCACCGAGATCGGCCGCCGCGCCATGACCTTCCTGCGCCCCCTGGACGACGTGGCGTACATTCGCTTCGCGAGCGTGTACCGCGACTTCGACCAAGAGTTTCCACAGGCGAGGGAATAGCGACCAGCACGAAGGCCCAGGAGGCAGGGGCTTGAAATTCCCCGGTCTCATGGGCCTTTATGCGAAGTGACTATGCCTCGCATCCCCAGCCTACCGCACAGCATCATCACCGCTCAGCTGAACCGGGTCACCAGCCTCAGTGGCCTCATCCCCTACAGCACCCTGTGTAAAAGTGCCATCTCCAAAGAGATGGCGCGGGACTCCTTCGCCTCCACGGAGGACTTCAAGCGTCGAGCCAGGAACGCGCCGGAGGGCGCGTTCCTGGCCATTGATTTCGTCATGGTGCCCCACGCCGGACGGACGATGGAAGGCGTGAACTACCACTACAGCGGTCAGGCCCAGACCCGTCTGGGCCATCAGTTCACCTCCGCGGCCCTGGTCAGGTTCGGTGAAGATCCAGTTCCGTTGCTGGAGCGCTTCAAGGTTTCCCAGGCCCTGCATACAGAGCGCTATCCTTACCGTACAGCGACTCAGGAAATGATCCACGTCGTCCAGGATTGCCTCGCGGCGGGCGTCCCCATGGCGGGTCTCCTCCTGGATGGGGAGTTCGGGCGGGACGCGGCTGTGACCTTCAGTCGCGAGCATCAGATTCCGGTATTGATCCGTGCCAAAGCCAATATGACCGTGCAGTTCGAGGGTGAGGGACTCACCCTCGGTGCGCTGAGTCGGCAGTTCCCTCCAGAACGCTGCCACCTGTACGCGGAGTTCGGGTGGCGTGTCCGTCGATTGTCGGTCACCCGTGAGGTCGGTGGGTTCGATGTCCTGATCGTGTGGCGCAAGGTGCACGGGGAGTGGACACGGTTTTTCCTGTTCAGCACGTTTGGTGGTGACGTCACGGTTCGCTCACTGCTGCGGGCCTGGAAGGCCCGCTGGGGAATTGAGGTGATTCACCGGTTCTTCAAGCAGAACCTGGGACTGGGACGCTGTCATTGCCGGACGATCCAGGCGCAGGAGAACTGGGTGTGGTGCGTGGTGGAGGCCTTTCACGCGGTGTTACGGGTGCGTAGGGAAGTACCGGGAATGACGTGGCGGGCCGCACAACGGCAGGCAGCTCAGAATGCCGAAAAGTACGTCCTGACCGGGATGGAGCAGGACGGCCCCCTGCTTGACGCCGCGTGACACGACATCAGCAGGGAAGTGGAAACTCTTGTTCGACAGTCTGGAACGCTTCATTGAGGAAATCCGGGGCCTGAAAGACCGCGACGACGCTGGCCCCACCGACCCCACCCACGAACCCTGAACGTCACCCCAGATCAGAGGGGAGCGCGGCCCGGCCGTTCGCTGCCGCTCAGGTCGGCGGGACGCGGGTAGGCCTCGATCTCATTCTCGGGTCTGCGGCCGCGCACGCCGCTGAGTAACGCGCGGATCTCCGCGAAATCCGCCTCGATATCCCCGGTGGGCGTCACGTACCCGATCACGCCCACCCGCCGGTGCTGCCAGTCCAGAATAGTCACGCCGATGGGAATGCCCGCCTTGAGGGCCATGAAGTAAAAGCCGGTCTTCCAGTACTGCCCGCCGCTGCGGGTACCTTCCGGCGCGACCAGCATGATGATCTCGCGTTCACGGTCGATCACGCTGACCACCGCATCCACGAAGTTCCCGCCGGCGCGGCGGCGATCCAGGGGCATGCCGCCCACGGCCCGCATGAACACGCCTATGGGAAAGCGGAACAGCTCGCGCTTCGCCACGAAATGCAGCGGAATGCGGGTCGACCACTTCCAGAACAGACCTGGCCAGAAGTCGGCGTTACTGGTGTGCGGCGCGGCCGCCGCTATGAACTTTGGTCCGGGCGGCGTGGCCAGCAGCGCCGTCCAGCCTGCTGCGCGCAGCAGCCGGGCGGCCAGACGGGAACCGAGAGAATGCTGCTGACCGGGCCACAGGGGAGAAGACATCGGTCCTCACTATAGGTAACGCCCGACCCGGCAGGCCCTGAAGCGGGACGGGGTTCACAAAGAACCGCCTTTCAGAGCGGGCCGGGGCCGCGCCGCACGCGAAGTCCGGGGTCGGTACCGGCCGGCCTGCGCCTCAGCGTTTGCTGCGGGGTCGGGACGCCGGGCGTTCCTGCCACGCCGCCAGAAGCAGGGAAATCACAATCACCAGACCAGCCAGTAACAGTTCCATACAGGTATTCTCCTTTTCTTCACCTGACGTTAAGGTCACGCAATACGGCGCGGCTGTGAAAAACCCCCCAACATCAGTTCAGATCAAACGGAATACGCGAATCTACCCCCCCAGCCCCCCCGCTGTCACCCCGCAGTCAGCCGCCCGGCCGGCGCACTCCAGCCGGCCCGTTGCAGCCTGTGCACTCACGACAACCCCGACAGGTCCCCGAAATCCAGGCCAGCGGCGTCCAGCGTCGCCCAGAACGCCCCAGCCTCCACCGGCACCACACTCAGACGCGACCCCCGACCCGTCAGCGGCGAACCCTCCCACTCGGGCATCAACCGCAGCGCATCCAGCGGCACCACACCCGGAAACGCCACCACCGGCTCCACATCCACCATGCTCCAGCGCGGCGCGTCCACACCTGACTTCGGATCGAAGTACGCACTCGCCGGATCAAACTGAAGGTCGTCCGCGTACGCCTCCCGGCAGACCCGCGCCACGCCCACCACGCCCGGCGGCCGCGCATTCGAGTGGTAGAACAGGCACAGATCCCCCTCGCGCATGTCACGCAGGAAATTCCGCGCCTGATAGTTCCGCACGCCATTCCACGGCTCGCGCCGCACCCGCACCAGATCAGGAAAACCGAACACATCCGGCTCGGACTTGAGTAACCAGAAACGCATGAAAAGCAGCCTAGAGCATCACCCGCCGGGCGTGCCCGTCACCAGCGGCGGCAGCGGAATGGGTTTCTGGCCCTTGAAGCCGACCGTCATCCCGCCCCAGCTGTAGCCGTCCGCATTGTTCGGGACGTGATCCAGCGGCATGACCGCCACGTACGTTCCCCGCGCCTTCGGGCTGGCTGGACCCGTGGGCATCGGCGAGTAGGTGTTCGGATCGGCCTCGGGGTCCACACGCAGCCGGTACAGCACCCGCCACTCGTTCAACCGCAGAGGCTGGTGCAAGCTCAGCACGCCATTCTCGCCGCTGGGGCGCACGGTGCGCGTCACGGTCGTGGGAGGCACGCTGTTCAGCCGCTCCCTGATCTGATGCAGGCGGACGGCGGGGTTACTGCAGGCTCCCTCGATGAATCCCCCTCCCCTTGGACCGGAGGTGATTTCGATCCCCGAGTTCCAGAACGGCGACGGCAGGCCGAAACCCGTCATGAAGATCCGGCTGTGTTCCTGACCATCGCACGTGACGTCCTGCGTGATCAGCAGCGCGCGTTCCTGGTAGCGGTAACTGCCGGGAATACGGCCCCGGAAGTTCTGTTCCTCGTCGTTCACGAGGTCCTTGCTGAACAGACTGACCTGCTCAGGCCCGTACCTCTGGTCCGCCGTGGAGACCGTCACGTACAGCACGGCTTTCGTGCCGCGCGGGTAGGTCAGCGTGACCGCCTGATACGTGCCGCGTGGGGCGCTGGTGTCACTGAACAGCGCGTTGATGTCCCGCTGATTCATCGGACCGAACTGCGCGCCTTCGCGTGGGGGCAGCCACTCGCGGTACGCAGTCCAGCCCAGGCCGCCCATGAGCAACGCGGCCAGCGTGAACCACCCGGCGCGGTGCGTGAAGGCGTGTCCCAGCAGGCCCCGGTTGACGGGCTGCGGGTCGCCCATGCCGCGCACGGCGAGGTACTCGGCTTCCTCAGGCGAGAATCCGTGCGCCTGATGCTCCTGCATGCGTTCGGTCAGGTGCGCGCGGAGTTCGGCGGCGGCGTCCAGGCGTTCGGCTCTGGGCAGGCCGCGCGTGGCGTGGTGGATGTACGCGTCGGCGCTCAGGGGCCGGCGGGGGCGGCGCAGGCGGCGGGTCACGCGGACCGCCGGGTGGGGGTGCGGATCAGCAGGGCGCGGATCAGCAGGGCGTCCAGCGCGCCGCGCAGCGTCTGCCATTCCTGGCGTTTGGTGTGCAGGGCCTCGCGGCCATTTTCAGTGAGGCGGTAAACCTTGCGGGGGGCGCCGCCCCGGTCGCTGGGTTGCCAGTCGCTCTCGATCCACCCGGCTTTCACGAGGCGGTGCAGGGCGGGGTAGAGGCTGCCCTCGCGCAGGTCGAACAGGCCGCCGCTGCGGTCGTTGACGTGCCGCAGGATGTCCAGCCCGTAGCGGGGCTGGTCCTGAAGGGCGGCGAGCAGGGCGAGGTCGAGCGTGCCGGATTTCAGTGGATTCATGGGCGTGCCCCCGGGTAGTGTCTTGCTCTGCAAGGTAATGAGGGGCCGGTATCTTGTCAAGCAAGATTGTTGGGCGTGGTCCTGATCGCCCGCTTCGGTTCCTTCGGCCACCGTCCCGGTCGCGCGGCCGCTCTACACTGACGGCGTGCGTGCCTCGCCCTGGCTTCCGGTTCTGTTGATCCTCGCGCTGGCCGCCTACCTGCTGCCAGACGCGAAGCTGCCGTTCGGCCAGCCCTCCTTCCAGGTGGGTCCGGCCCCGCAGGCGCAGGCTCCGGCGCTGCCCAACCAGCTGGGCGCCGATACGCGCGAGGTGTTCACGGCCTCGCGCCCGGCCACGGTGCGCGTGGAGAGCCTGAACCCCGACACCCGCAACGCGGGCCTGGGCACCGGCTTCTTCATCAGCCAGGACGGACTGGTGCTCACGGCGTACCACGTGGTCAGCGGCGGGCGGCTGTTCCAGATCAGTACCCTGAGCGGCAAGACGTACCCGGCCACCGTGACGGCCTTCGACGCGCAGGCCGACGTGGCCGTACTGCAGGTCACGCGCGCTCCGGGCGGCGGGTTCCCGTTCCTGCCGCTGGCACCCCGCGCGCCCCGCGTGGGCGAGGCGGTCCTGGCCATCGGGAACAGCGGCGGCGATTACCTGCAACCCCGCCAGGGCACCCTGCTGGGCCTGAACGCGCAGGCGGGCCGCGCGGACTTCCCGCAGGGCACCCTGGAAATGAGTGCGCCCCTCTCGCCCGGCGACAGCGGCGGCCCGATCCTCGACCCGACCGGGCAGGTGATCGGCGTGGTCAGTTACATCAGCCTGGACGGCAGCGGCCAGACACGCCGCAGTTACGCCGTGCCAGTCGTCGAGGGTGGCCCGCTGATCGCCGCGTTGCGCCGGGGTGAGAAGAAGGACGTGCCGGTCGTGGGCTTGCTGTTCGACCTGGTTCACAGCGGCCAGGGCGGCCTGGACGGCGCAGTGATCAGCGGCGTGGCCCGCCGCAGTCCCGCCGAGCGCGCCGGTCTGCGCGGCAGTACCTTCGACGCGCAGGACAACCTGACGGCCCTGGGGGACATCGTGACCAGCGTGAACGGACAGCGCACCCGCGACGCCGATCAGGTCATTGCCGCCATCCGCCGCGCCCGCGTGGGGGACACGGTCACGCTCGGGTACACCCGTGACGGCGAGGCCCGCACCGCGCAGATCACCCTGGTGCCCAAGGCCAGCGTGCCCGACCTTCAGGAGTGACCGGGCCGCGCGACTGCTGCGCGGCATGAACGCCTCTGAACGCTGCGCCCATCCGCACGTCACGCGGTGGGCGCAGACTGAACGGATGTCCAGAGCATTCGTGAAAGAAGACGAGGGTGAACGCTGGTCGCCGCCCACCGCGCCGCGCGCCTACCGCATCGTGTGGACCGGGTACGCCACCGAACCGGAAGTCATGAAGGAAACCGACGACCTGCTGGAGGCCCTGAAGTGGATGGGCAGCCGCGACCGCCGCGAATTCGAGATCCGCGACGCGGCCGGTGTGCTGCTCGCCACCGGCTGACCGCGCCCGTTCCCACCCTGCGCGAGAGAAGGACAGCGGCGGCTTCTGCGCCCGCTGTCCTTCTCCCACTGTGCTTCGCAGCTCTGCGAGTCCGCTCGGGTTGAACGGTTTTGCAAACCACGGTTTTGCAGCCCACTGGGCCGGAGTCCGTCTTACCAGTTGCCTTCCAGCGTCACGCGCGCCGTGCCCGCGAGGCTCTGACCGGGTTCCAGGACGCGCAGGTCCACGCCTGCCACGCCCCGCGCCGCGAGGTTGAAAGCGTCGGTCGCGTGTGACACCGGCTCGATAGCCAGGCTGCCGTCCGGGGCGGTGAACACGACCACGTGCGAGTACACGTTGTCGGCCGTGACTGTCAGTGCCCGCTCGCCCCAGTCCAGGCGGGCCACGCCGTCCCAGGCGGTATAGGTGCGGTCGATGTGCCGCTCGCCAACCGGCGTGGGCGTCCGGTAATCCTCGGCGGGCTGCACGGGGCGGGCCTCGCCCAGCGTCAACTGGCGTTCGTCAGTGTCGTAGATCAGCTCCGCGCCCACCTGTAGCGCCGGGTCCACGCCCTCCTGCATGCGCGCGAAGTACGGGTGCAGGCCCAGCCCGGCGGGCATGGCCGCAGCGTCCTCGTTCGTCAGGGTGACGGTCGTATCGAAGTGCAGGCCGTGCAGGCGGTACTCGACCTGCGCCGTGAACGCCCACGGCCAGTTGATGTCCGCAAAGGCCCGGCTGTCGAACGTACAGCGCAGGTGCGAGTCCGATACCCGCTCGACCTGCCACGGGCGGTTGCGTACGTCCCCGTGCTGCGCCAGCCCGTCTTTCGTGTTCACCCGCAGCTGCACCTCGCGGCCCGCGAACGTGAAGTGCGCGTCCCGGATGCGGTTACTGAACGGCAGCAGCGTGAAACTGGCGCACTGACTGCTGGTCTGCACGTCCGATAACTCCACGTGCCGCATGACCGGGCGGCCCGACGCGGCGCGCAGATTCAGCACGCTGGCTCCCAGTCCCGGCAGGACATCCAACTCGAACGCCCCGTTCGAGACGCGCAGCACCTCCAGGTCCGGCTGGCTTGCCGTCACTGATCCCGCCGGCGCGTCGCCTCGAACAGCAGGATGCCCGCCGCGACCGATGCGTTCAGGCTCTGTACCCGCCCGCGTACCGGAATGCTGACCAGCGCGTCGCACTTCTCACGCACCAGCCGGCGCATGCCCTCGCCCTCCGCACCGATCACCAGCGCCACCTTCCCGCTGAAATCCACGCGGCGCACGTCCTCGGCCGCCTCGCCCGCCGCTCCGTACACCCACACGTTCTCCTGCTTGAGCTGCTCGATCAGGCGCGGCAGGTTCTTCGTCTGCGCTACTGGCAGGTAACTCGTCGCCCCGGCTGCCGTTTTCGCCACGACCGGCGACAGCGGCGCGCTGCGGCGTTCCTCTACGACCACGCCGTGCGCGCCCAGCACCTCCGCGCTGCGGATGATCGCCCCAAAATTCCGGGGGTCCGTGATGCCGTCCAGCAGCACGATCAGCAGATCCTCGCCGCGCTGCTCGGCCAGCGCCAGGATGTCGTCCACCTCCGCCCAGGCCATGTCCTCGACCTCGGCCATCACACCCTGATGCTGCGTGGTGCCCGCCAGCTGATCCAGCTCAATGCGCGGCGCGAAGCGCAGTTTCACCCCGGACGCCTTGAGCTGCGCCACGAACGCTTCCTCCACCCCGCGCGCCACCAGTACCTCGGACACACGACCGTCCTGAAGCGCCTCTAATACCGGATTCCGACCGTACAGCAACATGAGGGCAGTGTACCCGCCCCGCCCACCGTCAGGCCGGTGCCACCACGAACGCTGCGCTGTCGTAGTACGTGCGGAACGCCGAAACCTTCCCGCCAGCAAGTTCGATCAGGCTGACCCCCCGGTACTCCACCGGATGCCCGCCCCGGAGCCGTCCGGACGCCGTCCACTCCATGACCCCCAGCCCGCCTGCCTCGTGGCTGTGCGTGAACTCGCTGCGGATCTCCTCGAAGTTCCCCAGGTACGTCTCCCAGAAGGCCCGCGCGCCCGCCTCACCCTCCCAGGTCTGCTGCGTCAGGTTGCGCAGGGTCACGTCCGGCGCGTGCAGCGCCAGCAGACCAGACACGTCCCCCGACGATTCCGCCGCCTGCAACGCTGCCATGAAAGCCTGTGTGGTCGTCTGCTGATCGTTCGTCATGCCCCCACCAGACCACCCCGCCACGCCGCGCCCCGTAAGAAGACCCACCGAGCCAACGCGACATGAACACATGCCCCGCCGCATGAGTGCCAGCCCACAGGACGCTGAACCCCCGCAAGCAGAAACCCCCACGCGGGGTGGGGGTCTGTTCTGGTGGATCGTGTAGGAATCGAACCTACAACCCGCTGATTAAGAGTCAGCTGCTCTGCCAATTGAGCTAACGATCCAGAGCGAGGGGAAGTATACGGGTGGTCCCGGTTCCTGTCAAGCGGGCTTCAGTGGTCCGCGCCGGGAAGCTGCGTGCGGGCGTGCCCGGCGAGGTACAGGCTGCCCGTGATCAGCAGGGTGCCGCCGGGCGGGGTGAGGGCCAGGGCGTGGGCCAGGGCGCGGGTCATGTCGGGGACGGCCTCTCCGCCGTGCGTGGCGGCGAGTTCCTGGGGGGGCGTGGCGAGGTCGCCGGGCGCGGTGAACACCCGCTGCGGGGTCAGCGGCAGCAGCGGGGCGAGGGTGGCGCCAGTATCCTTGCGGGCCAGATTCCCGAACAGCAGCGTGTGAACGGGCGTGCCGTGCAGGGCGGCGGCCAGGGCGCGGGTGGCGTGGGGATTGTGCGCGCCGTCGATCAGGACCGTGCGGCCGTCCACCTGAAAGCGTTCCAGGCGGGCGGGGTGCGTGGCGTTCAGGGCGGCGTCCACGCCCGGCCCGTACCCGAGGGTGCGCAGGGTGGCGGCGGCCAGCGCGGCGTTGCGGTGCTGGTGCGGTCCCTCCAGCCGGGGCGGGCGCGGCAGCGTGAACAGGTCCGGGTGGGTGTCGGGGGTCAGCAGGGGAGCCCCGGCCTGCGCGGCGGCAGCAGCGATCACGGTCAGGGCCGCGCCGGTCGCGGTGGTCAGCAGGGGCACGCCGGGCTGGGCGGCCCCGGCCTTGTCGGCGGCGATGGCTTCCACGGTGCTGCCCAGCACGCCCACGTGATCCAGGTCCACGTTCGTGATGATGGTCGCTGCCACGCGCGTCAGGGCCTGCGTGGCGTCGCTGCGGCCGCCCACGCCGGCTTCCATCACGGCGACCTGCACGCCGGCCCGCGCGAACTCCTGGCAGGCCAGGGCCAGGGTCAGGTCGAAGAACGCGGCGTCCGGTACGCTGGCCTGCGCCCACCGGATGAACGCGTCGGTGCGGGCTGGCGGGAGGTTCACGCCGTTCACGCGCACGCGCTCCTCGAAGTGCGTCAGGTGCGGACTGGTAAAGCGGCCCACCGGTACGCCCGAGGCCAGCAGGCCCGCCTCCAGCATGGCGCAGGTACTGCCCTTGCCGTTCGTGCCGATCACCCGCACGCTCTGAAAAGCCTGCTGTGGGTCGCCCAACTGCGCGAGCAGGGCCGCCGCGCCGTGCGGTCCGCGCGCCCGGCCTGCGCGCGTGCGCGAGTACAGCCAGTCGTAGTCCGGGTGGAGAGGGGAGGGGCGGGCGGGGTCGTGCTCGGCGTTCACCCGTGCAGGCTAGCGCGCCTGGGCCGGACAGGATGAGGCGCGGACCCGGCCGGGCCGGGTAGGATGCGGGCCGTGAACGATCTTGCAGTCCAGGCCGCCCCCCGGGTGGGCGTCGTGATGGGAAGCCGCAGCGATTTCGAGACCATGCAGGGCGCGCTGGACACCCTGCGGGACCTGGGTGTGCCGTACGAGGTGCGGGTGCTGTCCGCGCACCGCACGCCGGAACTGCTGTCCACGTACGGCGCGCGGGCCGAGCGGCTGGGCCTTGCGTGCATCATCGCGGGGGCGGGCGGCGCGGCGCATCTGCCGGGCATGCTGGCGGCGTTCACGCGCGTGCCGGTGCTGGGCGTGCCGGTGCAGTCCCGCGCCCTGAGCGGCCAGGACAGCCTGCTGAGCATCGTGCAGATGCCGGCCGGGGTGCCCGTGGCGACCTTCGCGATCGGCGCGGCAGGCGCGAAGAACGCGGCACTGTTTGCAGCGGCGATGCTGGCCACGACCGACGAAACGGTGCGCGCCCGCCTGGACGCCTTCCGGGCCGCGCAGACGCAGGCGGTGCTGGACGACCCGTTCTTCGACGGGCACCCGCAGGCGGGCGAGGCATGACCCCGCTGGGAGGCGAACGGACGCTGGGCATCCTGGGCGGCGGGCAGCTGGCGCAGATGCTGGCGCTGGCGGCCATTCCGCTGGGCGTGCGCGTGACAGTGCTGGAACCCGACCCGCAGGCCCCGGCGCGGCTGTGCGCCCGGCACCTGTGCGCGCCGTACACCGACCCGGCCGGGCTGGCGCAGCTGGCTGCGTGTGACGCTGTGACCCTGGAATTCGAGAACGTGCCGGTCGAGGCGCTGGACGCCCTGCGCGGCCGGGTGCCGGTGCGGCCCGGCGCGGACCTGCTGGCCCGCAGCAAGCACCGCGCCCGCGAGAAACAGGCCCTGCAACGCGCCGGGGCCGTCACCGCGCCCTTTGAGGCCATCGAATCCGCGGAGGACCTGAACGGCGCGCTCGGCCGCGTGGGCGGGCGCGGCATCCTGAAGACCAGCGAACTCGGGTACGACGGCAAGGGGCAGGCCCGCGTGAACACGGACGCCGAGCTGCGCGCCGCCTGGGACGCCCTGGGCTGCGTGCCGTGCGTGCTGGAAGGTTTCGTGGCCTTCGAGCGCGAGGTCAGCCTGGGCGTGGCCCGCAGCGCGGGCGGTCAGGTGGCGTTCGGGCCGCTCGTCGAGAACGTGCACAAGGGCGGCATTCTGCGCACCAGCGTGTTCCCCGCGCATGTCCCGCACGGCACGCAGGCCGCCGCCCGGGACATGGCGCGCGCCGTCGCGGACGCCTGGGATCTGGAGGGCCTGATGACCCTGGAGTTCTTCGTGCTGCCCGGCGGCCAGTTGCTGGTGAACGAGGTCGCGCCGCGCGTGCACAACAGCGGCCACCTCACGCAGGACGGCGGCGGCCTCAGCCAGTTCGAGGCACAGGTGCGCGCCGTGCTGGACCTCCCGCTGAGCGACTGGGCGCCGCTGCTGCCCTGCGCGATGGTGAACGTGGTCGGGGCCGCCGGCCCGGAAGGCCAGCCGCTGATGCCCGACTGGGCCGCCACCGATGCCCTGAGCGGCACGCGCGTGCACCTGTACCACAAGGACTGGCGGGCGGGGCGCAAACTCGGCCACGTCAACCTCGTCGCGCCGGACCCGGAGACTCTGCGGGAGCGGCTGGCGAGCCTGGAACCCCTGATTCCCTAAGTCCACCGCAAAGGCAGGTCAGGATTCGCGCAACCTCGCCTCACAGCCCGTCAGACCGCCCAGCCTACGCTGAGAAGCGTGAAGCGTCTCCTGACCACCCTGACCCTCGCCCTGGTCGCCACGGCGCACGCCGCCGACTTCAAACTCATCCTGAAGGACGAGGCCAGCACCATCCAGAAAGGCGAACTGAAGACCACGGCCGTCGTGAAATCCTGGGCGGTGCCTGCCGCCGGCGTCAAGGCGACCCGCAAGGTGAAGCGCCTCAGCACCACCATCACGCCCATCCTCGACCGGATGGAAAAGGCCATCAACGCCCGTCAGGCAAAACCCGCCGTGTTCCGCAACGTGAAGGGCAGCTGGGTCGCCACCGACCAGACCGGCTGGACCCTGGACCGCGCCACCACCAAAGCCAACCTCCTGAAAGCCATCCTGGCCGGCAAGGACACCGCGCAGGTCGAGGTGAAACGCACCCAGCCGGGCCGCAGCGTGAAGGTGCTGGCGCAGCGGGGCGTGCTGTGGCACGTCGCCACCGGCCAGAGCAGCTACGCGGGCAGCCCGGACTTCCGCGAGAAGAACATCCTGGTGGGCGCCAGCAAACTGGATAACTTCTTCATCGCGCCCGGCCACGAATTCAACTTCAACGAGGAAATCGGGCAGATCGACGCCAGCACCGGCTTCGTGAAAGGCTTCGTGATCAGCGGCGGCACCCTGACCAGGGAGGACGGCGGCGGCATCTGCCAGGTCAGCACCACCGTCTTCCGCGCGCTGTACCAGGCGGGCCTGCCCATCACCGAGCGCCACGAGCACAGTCACCGCGTGTCGTACTACGACCCCGTCGGGTACGAGGCCACCGTGTACGCGCCCAGCAAGAACCTGCGCATGAAGAACGACACCGGCAAGCACCTGTTCATCCAGGCCAGCTGGGACACCGCGCGCGAGACGCTGCGCTTCGACGTGTTCGGCGCGAACACCGGCCGCGACGTGACCATCAGCCGACCCGTCATCACGGACTTCAAGGCGCCCGCCGACCCCAGTTACAGCCCCGACGACCGCGTGGCGCGCGGGGGCCGCCGCCTGCTCGACCAGCCCATGCAGGGCATGACCAGCGTCATCAGGCGCACTATCAAGGCCGGCGGCAAGACCATCAGCAGCGACACCCTGAAAAGCGTGTACAAACCCTGGGGAGCCGTGTACGGCGTGAACCCCGCCGACCCCCGACTCAAGCAGTAAGGGCCGCCCCATGGGGACGGGAGGTCAGGGGAGCAGCAGAACAATACGGCTGCCCCCTGACATCCTGCCGCCTTTCTGTACCGGGTGTATGGAAAATTCGCTGTCGCCCGCCGCAGCAGACAGGTACGCTGAGCGGGTGATCCTGACAACTCTGGTACTGGGACTGGCGGGCGGCGCGGCGGCGCTGGTTGTGGGGAATCAACTGTTCGGACGGGGTTCGCGGCGCGGCGCACCCGCCGCCCCCGCGGGCGCGACCCGGCGCGACGGGGCGCAGGACGTGTACTGGGAAGCGCGCCTGCTGGCCGCCTGCCACGGCAACCGCGCCGCCCTGGAACGCCGCGTGAGCAGCAAGGCCCGGCAGTTTCCCGGCATGAAGCGCTGGCAGCTGATGCGACTGGCCTACCTGGACCTGACCTCACGCAGACCCGCGCGTCCCTCCGTACCCATCCGCTGAGGGCGCACCCGACCGTACATCCGACTGGGCATCTGGCCGGGCACTAAAGGCCCGCGGTAGGTCATCCGGCTGGTGGTGCGCCCCGCCGCGCGGCCACTACACTGCCGGGCATGGTGACTGCCGAATCCCTGAACGCCGTTCCCGCCGAACTGCGCACCGACCGCCTGCTGCTGCGCCGCCCCGACCCGGCCGACGCCCGCGCGCTGGTGGGGGCCGTGAATGTCTCGCTGCCCGAATTGCAGCGCTGGATGCACTGGGCGCAGCACCCCATGACCGAGGAAGCCTCCCGCGAGAACCTGCGCTCCGCCGCCGGGAAGTTCGACACGCGCGAGAACCTGCGCTACCACGTCTGGAACGCCAGCGGCACCGAACTGATCGGCAGCAGCGGCTACCACGCCCTGAACTGGCTGATCCCCCGGGGCGAGATCGGGTACTGGATCGCCACGCCGCACACCGGGCGCGGCTACGCCCGCGAGGTCGCGCAGGCCCTGACGGACCTCGCCCTGAACACCCTGCGCCTGCGCCGCCTGGAAATCCGCTGCGACCCGCAGAACGAACGCAGCGCCCGCATTCCCGCCGCGCTGGGGTACACCCTCGACGCTCACCTCGTGAACGACGACGTGGATCCCCGCGACCACACGCGCCTGCGTGACACGCTGATCTTCTCGAAAGTGCAGTAACGCAGGCTCAGGGCGTGATGCGCCCGGAGAGGACGCTCAGGGCGTGATGCGCGTGCCGGCCTCGCCCCGCGCGGCGGCGGCCAGCACACCGGCCTGCATGCCGCTGGCGATCACCGCGAACGGCGCGCCCCGGTCCAGGGCGTCCAGCGCGGCGCGCACCTTGGGAATCATGCCGCCCGCGATCCAGCCCTGCGCAATACCCCCCTCGACCTCGGCGCGGGTGAGGGTCGCGGCGCGGCTGTCCGGGTCAGGGTAGGCGCGGTAAACGCCGTTCACGTCGGTCAGGAACACGATGCCGTCGTTCAGGGCGCCCGCCACGGCCCCGGCGGCGGTGTCGGCGTTCACGTTCAGGGCCTCGCCGTCCGGGCCGACCGCCACGCAGCCCAGCACGGGCGTGATTCCCGCCCCCAGCAGCGTGCGCAGCAGCCCGGCGTTCACGCCCGTCACGCGGCCCACGCGGCCCAGTTCGGGGTCCAGCACCTCGGCGCGCAGCAGGTCACTGTCGCGGCCCATCAGGCCCACGGCGCCCCCCACGTCCTGCGAGAGCTGCTTGTTCAGCTGACACAGCGCCATCTCGACCACGTCCATCGCCTGCGGCGTGGTCACGCGCAGCCCGCCGCGAAATTCGCTGGTCACGCCGCGCGCCGCGAGTTCCCGCTCGATGACCGGGCCGCCCCCGTGCACGACCACGACCGGGTACTCGGCGCGCAGCGCGGCAATCTCGGCCGCGACCGCGCGCCGCAACTCCAGGCTTTTCATGGCATTCCCACCGTACTTGACGATCACGCCCAGAGTGTACGGCGTGCGCGCGGGCCGGGCAGGCGCACAGAGGAGGCCAGTCCTACGGACTTCGTCTGTTTCGTTGACCACCCGGCAGGGCAGCGGTTTACCAACGCTACGCCCGGAACCCGCCTTGCTCCTTCTCGCTCCGCCCAGGCCCAGTGGTTTGCACAACCGCTGGGCCCGAGTCCGTATCAGTCGCTGGCGACGGTCAGGGGCGCGCCGGGACCGTTCAGTGGGGCGCGGTTCAGGGGTCTGGCGTACCAGCTCATGACCGGGCGGGCGTCCAGGGTAAAGGAGTACCCCAACCGCTCCCAGAAGCGCGCGCCGCGCGGGTTGTCGCCCAGCACGCTGGCCAGGATGCGGGTGGTGCCGGGCGGGGCGTGCGATTCCAGGTGCCGCACCACCTGTTCACCCAGGCCCTGCGACTGCCGGTCCTCGCGGATCAGGAGCAGGTTGATGGTCAGGTCGCCCGCTTCCGGGTAGTCGCGTTTGCAGTCCAGACTGCCGATCAGGTCGCCGTGATCGTCGTGCACGAGTGCCAGGGACCGCCGGGGGTCCAGCAGGGCGATTTCCACGTCCCGCTGCACTTCGCTGAGGGACGGCACGCGCGCACTGATCAGGTCGAAGTAACCGGGGGCGGACGTGTACAGACGGTGAAGCAGCGGCGCGTGATGCAGCGCCAGCGGCGTAACGTTCAAGGTAAAGCCTCCCAGCCGGCAGGGCGGGCGAGTGAAGGACGGAAGTGAATGCCGGACTGGCTGCCAGTGTAACCCGGCCGTTCCGGGGGCCGGTGAATGCCGCCGCTGGGGGAATTCAGCGGGAGTTCACCCGGTGGGGGAGGGGGGTGCGCTACCCTGCCGGGATGACCGGTTTCACCCCCACCCCTGGCTTTTACGCCGCCCGACTGGCCCGGCCCGGCGCGGTCCTGGCTCCCATGGCCGGGTACAGCGACGCGCCCATGCGGCAACTCGCGGCCGAGCAGGGCGCCCTGTGGACCGTCAGCGAGATGATCAGCGCGCGCGGCCTGATGGGCGGCGGCGACACCGAGAAACTGAACCTGGGCCGCCCGTACCCCGGCGAGCAGGAGCGCGTCGTGCAGCTGTTCGGCGCGGAGAGCGACGTGCTGGCCGGAGCGGTCGCCCGCGCCGAGGCGTGGTTCCAGCCGGCCGCCATCGACCTGAACATGGGCTGCCCCGTGCCCAAGATTCGCGGGAAGGGCGGCGCGTGCCTGCTCCAGACGCCCGAGGTGGCCTACGAACTGGTCAGCGCCATGCGGCAGGCCACCCGCCTGGACGTGAGTGCCAAGATCCGCCTCGGCTGGGATCACGACCGCAGCGTGGAGGTCGCGCAGGGCCTGGAGGCCGCCGGGGCCGCGCTGATCACCGTGCACGGCCGCACCAGTGCCCAGCGGTACACCGGGCAGGCCGACTGGGAGGCCATTGCGCGCGTGGCGGCCAGCGTGCGTGTGCCGGTGGTGGGCAGCGGCGACATCCTGACGCCCGCCCAGGCCCGTGAGCGGCAGCGGATGGGCGTGGCGGCCGTGATGATCGGGCGCGGTTCGGTCGGGAACCCGTGGATCTTCCGGGCGCTCGTGAGCGGTCAGGACGACCTGCCGGACGCGTACACGCGCGCCCGCACGGCGCTGCGGCACGCCGAGTTGCAGACCCGCTTCTACGACGACGACACGGGCCGCCTGACGCTGCGCCCCCTGCGCAAGGTGCTGCCGCAGTACCTGCCGGACTACCCGGACCTGCGGGACGACCTCGTGCAGGTCGTGACGGTGGAAGACGTGCGGCGCGTGCTGCAGCCCCTGCTGGACGGCGCTGCGGACGGCCCGGACGCCGGAAGTGACCGAGCGGCCATAACAGTCACTCCGAACGGGTATACTGTGAGTCATTCATGAACGTCCGCGAGTACTACTCCTACCTGTCCGCCGCACGAGCCCAGCTGTGGAACTTTCTGCGCGCCCTGCCGCCCGCCGACCTCGACCGTGACCTGATGGAAAGCGGTGACCGGTTCCACAGCATCAAGGACCTGCTGCTGCACGTGACAGACGTCGAGGACCACTGGGTGCACGGCATCGTCATCGGGGACAGCGTGCACCAGCAGTACCCGCACGACTGGGTGCGCCCGCAGGCCACGCAGTACGACCTGAACTGGATTCTGGAGTACGGCCGGGAAGTCAGCGGCCGCACCGCCGCGTTCCTGGACAGTGAACCCAACCTGAACCGCAGCGTGAAACTGGTGCAGGACGATCCCGCCAGCGACACCGTCACGCTGGACCAGTTGCTGTGGAACGTCATGACCCACGAGGTCCGCCACACCGCGCAGATCGCCCTGATGATCCGCCAGTTGGGGCACACGCCCCCCTGGCTGGACTACATGCGGTTCGCGCGCCCGCAGGCCACGGCCGAACAGGCCGGCGCAGACACGGCCGACCTCGACGCCGACAGCGACGACCTGTAACGCCCGGTCGTCATACCGAGTCCGCATGCCCAGCGCCGCCCTTCTCTCAGAGGGGCGGCGCTGGCTCTACGTGAGCGTTACAGGATGCGCTGCCCCAGCAGGCTGGCGGCCATGCCGACCATGACCTCGGCCGTCTGGTTACGGGTGTCGAGGATGGGGTTGACTTCCACGATGTCCATGCTGGTCACGCGGCCCGATTCGCTCAGGAGTTCCATCAGCAGGTGCCCCTCGCGGTAGGTCAGGCCGCCGGGCACGGGCGTGCCCACGCCAGGGCAGACGCTGGGGTCCAGGGCGTCCGCGTCGAAGGAGACGTGCAGGCGGCTCAGCCCCCCCAGGCGCTCCATGGTCTCCTCGTGAATGCGGGTCATGCCCAGCTGATCGACGTCCTTCATGGTGTAGGCCTTCACGCCCGCCTCGCGCAGCAGGTCCCGCTCGAAGGTGTCCACGCTGCGGATGCCGATCATGACGATGTCCTCGGGCCGCATGTGCCAGTCGCCACCCAGTCCGGTCAGGCGCGGGTCGCCCCGGCCGGTCAGCGCCGCGACGGGCATGCCGTGAATGTTCCCGCTGGGGCTGCTGTGCGGGGTGTTGTAATCCGTGTGGGCGTCCACCCAGATCAGGCCCATGCGTTCGCCGGCGGGGTTGCCGCGCAGGGCGTTGCCGGTCACGGTGCCCATGCTGACGCTGTGGTCGCCGCCCAGGGTCAGCGGGAAGGTGCCTTCCGGCAGCGCGGCAACCTGTTCTGCGGCGGCGCGGCAGGCGTCCAGGATCGGATCCAGGAACACCAGCCCGCCTTCCTCGTGCTTGTCGATGCTTTCGGGCAGCGCCACGCGCACGTCTCCCAGGTCCGTCACGCTGTGGCCCAGGTCGCGCAGCGCGCGGCTCAGGTGGGCGTTGCGCAGGGCGCTGGGGCCCATGTCCACGCCGCGCCGACCCGCGCCGAGATCCATGGGAATACCGAGGATAGAGATGTTCATGCGCCCAGCTTAAGGGGCGCTGCGGGGTATGCCTTGCGGCTGCAACATTATTTTCAGCCTGCGTGACCCAGCCGCGCCCCGCGAGTATTCAGGTGAATATTCATGCTGCCGCGCCGGGCCTCCATGAAGTGTCCGGGGGTAGATGCGGAGTCTTCAGGTGTGCGCCCAGCGGCTCAGCGGGCCGTCCTCTTCGCTGTGGCCACTGCCGACCAGCCGGAACCCCAGCTTCTGCAGGACCCGGCTGCTGGCGGGATTCGAGGTCGCCGTCTGTGCGGTCACGGTCAACACGCCCGCCGCGTGCAGGTGCGCCACCAGCGCCCCTACCGCCTCGGTCGCGTAGCCACGCCCGCGCGCTTCGGGCGTCAGGCCGTACCCGATCTGCTGCTCGCCCTGTTCGTTCACGCCGCCCACCACGCCCAGTTGCCCCAGCGCGGTCAGGTTGCCCCGGTGCACCGCGATGAACGTGCCGTCCACCTCGCCCTGCCCGGCGCTCAGGCCAGCCAGCAGCGCCGGGAACATCGGCAGCGGATCGCCCGGCCATTCCGGCGGGAAGTACACGTCCTGCACGACGTCGGGGGTGGTCAGCGGCAGGGAGAACCCGGCGCTCTCCACGCGGCGTTCCAGCACGGCGCGGGTCAGGGGCAGCAGAAGTAAACGGGGGCTCAAGAGCGCAGGCACCCGACCAGCGTACTCTGGAAGGCCGGTCCGGGTCCCCGCCCACCACACCGGTGCCGGGCTACACTCGGGACCTCAACCCCCCGCGCGCCGTCAGTCCGGCCGGCAAGTTCCCTGCGGCGTCACCCGGCGCTCCTTTCACTGGTTCCCAGCATTCATGACCGACGCCCCCGACCCCCACCACCGCGCCCCCGAACCCACTGGCAAGCGCCTGATGCTGCTGGCGGATTTCGTGCACCCGTTCGTGTACCGCGAGGGATTCCCGCAGGGCGCGCCGCCGGTCGACGCGGTCCTGGCCGCCGGGGACCTGCCCGGCTACTACCTGGAATTCCTGGCGACCAAGATGACGGTCCCGGTCATCTACGTGCACGGCAACCACGAGAACGAGTTCGTGACCGAGGGGGAACGCCGCGTGCCGCCGCGGGGCGTGATCGCCGCGCACGGCCGCGTGGTCGAGGAGGCCGGCCTGAGAATCGCCGGGTGGGGAGGATCGCCCCGCTACCGCGACAAGGGCCACGGGCAGTACACGGACACCCAGGCCCGCGTGGGACTGGCCCAGCTGGCGTGGCGCGCACGGCGCGGTGTGGACGTGCTGCTGACGCACGCGCCCCCCACCGGCCCGCACGCCGGCACCGACTACGCCCACCGGGGCTGCGAGTCCATCACGCGCTTCATGGCCCGCCGCCACCCGCGACTGGTCGTGCACGGCCACATCCACGAGTACGAGGGCAAGAAGGTCGAGTACACCGATCAGGCCAGCGGCGCGCGGGTCGTGAACGCCTACGGCTACCGGCTGCTGGACCTGTAAGACGGCCTCCGGTTGAAAGGTTTGCAAAAGCTTTCAACCCGAGCGGAGCGAGCAGGAGAGAAACGGGTTCCGGGCGTGGAGTTGGCAACCCGGCGTCCTTCCGGGTTGTCAACGAAACAGACGGAACCCGTGTAAGACGGCTTACGGCCCAGCGGTCTGCATAAACCGCTGGGCCCGAGCGGATGCGAGCAGGAGCAAGACGGGTTCCGCCCCAAACCGTGAGGAAGGTCACGCTGAATGGGGTCTGGCACGCACTATTGCTTAAGGGCGGGTGTACGTCTGGCACATGCAGTCCTGACAGACGCGCGGCATACTCTGATCCGGCCTGGTGAGGTCGCGGACGTGGCTCAACTCCCTGACGGGACGGACACCTCAGACGCGATCAGGTCAGAGGGAGACGCCCACCTCTTCACCAACGGGCGCGCGAGCGGGTCAACAGCAGGCAGCAGGCGGGTTCAAGCCCCACCACCCGCACCCAGCAGGACACCACCTCAACTTCACTCCTGTACGCGCGGCCAGCGGGGCGATCCCCCGCTGGCCGCGCGGTTTTTGTTTCCGGGCCCCGCCCCGCCGGGCAGGACTCTATGCTGCGGTCCATGATGCCGTGGCCCCTGCCTGCCCGCCTGATACGCGCTGCTGTGTGGGCCCCCGTGCTGAGCTGCGGCCTGACCGTCGGAGCGGCGTTGGGCGGCCCGGTAGCAGTGGGTGCAGCGTACCCAGCCCTAGCCTCCGCCGCTGCCCCAGCGCAGACGGCCGCACCGCCGCGCGTCACCGCCGGGTTGCCGGAGGCGGGCACGCTGACGGTCACGTTCGCCCTGCGGGACTTCCTGCTCAACCGTGAGGCTCCCAACGTCCTGACCCTGCACACCCCCTGGGGCGCGCAGCGCGGCACCCTGAGCGGCGCGCCCCACCCGGACCCGGAACGCCGCGCCTACTACGCCCGCCTGACCCCGCTGCGCTGGCCGCTCTCTGCCCCCGCAGGTACGCGCGCCGGCCGGTACCCGGCCAGGGTGGAAGGGCAACTGTTCAGCTGCGCCGTGCGCGGCGGAACGTGCTCGGCGCGGACCGTGTCGGTGCCCGTCACGTTGTCGGTGCGGCCTGACGGGCGGGTGCAGTCGGTGGGCGTGCGACTGGACGACCCCGTGCTGCGCAAGGGTTCCCTGCGGCTGCGGCCCTGACCGGCCCGCCGGAATCTGGGTAGTCTGAACCCATGAAGTCCGTTCCTGACCCCACTCCTGCCGTTCCCGCCGAGCCTCTACCCGGTGGCCTCGCCGCGCCTGCCTCGAACGCGGCGCGCCTGCGGGCCTTTCACGCCGCCATCGGTGAGCAGCCAGTACCCGCGCCGAGTGTGCCGGACAGAGCACTGCTGGCCCTGCGCCGCACCCTGATCCGCGAGGAATTCCAAGAGGTCGAGGCTGAATTCTCCCTGCTTGCCGACCGGATAGAGGCCGGCGAACGCGTACCTGCCGAGGACCTCACGCCACTGGTGCATGAACTGGTGGACCTGCTGTACGTCACGTACGGGGCGCTTGACCGGCTGGGCGTGAACGCCGACGCCGCCTTCGCCGAGGTGCACCGCGCGAACATGGGGAAGGTGTCCGGGCCGCTGCGCGCCGACGGCAAGATCCTCAAGCCCGAGGGCTGGCAGCCGGCCGACGTGCGCCGCGTCCTGCACGACCAGCTGGCCGCCCGCGACGCCTGACCGTCAGAGGCGCAGCGAAGAGGCCCGCACCAGCACAGGCGGATGCGGGCCTCTTCAGGGTCTGCGGCAGATGCTGACCTTCAGAAAGGCGTTTCGTCGTCGGCGCTGGCGGCAACCGGGGCGGGGCGGGGCGCGGGCCGCGTGGCCGCCTGGGGGGCGGGGCGGCTGGCCTGGGTGGGCTGCGCGCCCTGGGCGTTCTGGCGGGGCGTGGCGTATCGGTCCTGGCGTTTGCCGCCCCGGAAGATGACCAGTGTCACGTACTCGAATTCACCGTCGGATTTCTCGCGGACGTGTTCGGGGTCCGTGCTTTTCGCGCCGCGTGAGTACTTCACGGCGGCCGGGAGCTTCATCTTGCGGCTGTCCACGGCTTCCAGTTCACGGCGGCGGTAGGCGTGGCCACGGTGAATGACGAGCTCCTCGCCGTCGGGGCTGGTCCACCGGCGCGCGCCGATCAGGGTCCAGTCGAAGTCGGCCTCGTTTTCCAGGGGGAACTGGTAGCCGCCGCTGGGAACGTCGCCGCTGGTCCAGCCAAGTCGGCCGTACTGGCGCTGGGTATCCAGGAGTTGGGCGGGGCTTTCAACGTCGACGGTGACGCGGGCGCCCAGGTCAGTGGTGAATTCGATGTGCAGCATGGGGACTCCTTGTGGGGTGCGGGAGGCGGGAAGGACCGGTCATTCAGCTCTTATGTAAATAACATAACACGGGGGAGGCGTTTGCGCCAGCCCTCCGGCCAGCCAGCCCACCCGGGCCGCCTCACCAGTGGGTGAGGTCCGCTGCCTACCTGTGCAATATCCTTCAGCGACGTCCTCAGGCCGAATCTGTATCAGACGACCTCCATTCGCCCACACGTTCAACCGGCCTCACTGGTGACCGCGTCCCGGTGCGTGCCGCCCGTGACCCGCGCCAGCACGTAGTGCGCCCGGTGCCCGGCCCGTGCCAGATCCATCACCTCGTACCCACGCGACAGGTACGTGCCCAGCACCTCGCGCAGCGCGTCCCGCCACGCCCGCCGCACCTCCGTTTCCAGCCCTTCCGGGCGGGTCGGAACCTCGACCAGCACCCGTGCGCCCGCCAGGTACAGCCGCGCCGGGCCAGGCCATTCCGT
>NZ_CP115165.1:3047500-3131215 GCF_028622095.1 Deinococcus aquaticus
ACTCCACGCCCGGAACCCGCTGGGCTCCCACTCGCGCTGCTTAGCAGCTCTACGAGTCCGCCCGGATTGAACTGGTGTTGCACGCCACTCGGTCGAAAGTCCGTATGACCTGTCTCCCCTGCCGGGCCGTCATCCGTTGTGGGCACGAGTATCCGTTGTGGGCACGAGTATCCGTTGTGGGCACAGGCCGGAACCGGGTGCGCTAGACTGCCGGGCAGTTAAATCCCGGAAGCGTTGCATGACGCAGATCAGAACGGACAGGCAGCAGGCCCACGTCCGGGCCTTCTGGTGTGCATGCCCCTTGCATGTTGGGCCGACTTGATGTAATCTTTCAATTCGTGCGCCGCAGCGGGAGATACCCGGGCGGCTGGAGAGTGCCCCCACTTTCAGGACATGCGTGATGCCGGGATTCAAGGCGTTTGCTGGTTCACTGGGGCTGTGCTTTCCCGAAAGGACCACAAATGAACTTTGACCAACTGATTGCGCCCGAACTCGCGGCGCGTCTCGCCGAGCGCGGTATCACCGAAGCCAGCCCCATCCAGGCCGAGAGCCTGCCTCATACCCTGCAGGGCCGCGACATGATCGGCCGCGCCCGCACCGGGACCGGCAAGACCCTGGCCTTCGCGCTGCCCATCATCACCAAACTGGAAGCCAGCCGTGAACGCGGCCGTCTGCCCCGCGCCATCGTGGTCGCCCCGACCCGCGAGCTGGCCAAGCAGGTCGCCGAGGAGTTCAGCAAGAGCGGCCAGAACCTGACGACCGTCACCGTGTACGGTGGCGCCGCCTACGCCCCGCAGGAGAACGCGCTGCGCCGCGGCGTCGACGTGATCGTCGGCACGCCCGGCCGCCTGATCGACCATATCGAGCGCGGCAACATCGACTTGGCCGCCGTTGAGTTCGCGGTGCTGGACGAGGCCGACGAGATGCTCAGCGTGGGCTTCGCCGACGCCATCGAGACGATCCTTCAGCGCACCCCCGAAGGCCGCCAGACGCTGCTGTTCAGCGCCACGCTGACCAACGACATTCACCGCCTGTCGAAGAAGTACCTGAACAACCCCATCGTGATCGACATGGTCGGCGAGGGCAAGAGTCAGGCCGCGCAGACCGTCGAGCACCTGAAGATCCGCGTGGGCCGCGCCCGCACCCGTGTGCTGGCCGACCTGCTCACCATCTACAACCCGGAAAAAGCCATCGTGTTCACGCGCACCAAGCGTGAAGCCGACGAACTGGCGAACGAACTGATCCACCGCGGCATCGAGTCCGAGGCGCTGCACGGCGACCTCGCGCAGAGCCAGCGTGAACGCGCCCTGGGTGCCTTCCGTAACGGCCGCGCCAACGTGCTGGTCGCCACCGACGTGGCCGCCCGCGGCCTGGATATCCCCGAGGTCGATCTGGTGGTCCAGTACCACCTGCCGCAGGACCCCGAAAGCTACGTGCACCGTTCCGGCCGTACGGGCCGCGCGGGCCGCACCGGCACCGCCATCATCATGTACGGCGACCGCGAGCAGCGCGAAGTGATGGGCCTGGAACGCGTGACCGGCGTGCGCTTCATCGAGCGTCCGCTGCCCACCCCCAAGGAAGTGCAGGGTGCCAGCGCCCGCACGAGCGCCGAGATGGTCCGCAAGGTCGACAGCGGCGTCGCGCAGACCTTCCAGGCGGAAGCCGAGCGTCTGTTCAGCGAACTGGGTCTCGAAGCCCTAGCCCGCGCGCTGGCCAAGATCAGCGGCGTGACCGAGCCCGTGAAGGCCGCCAGCCTGCTGAGCGGTGAGGAAGGTCAGACGACCATCATCCTGCACGCCGAGCGCATGAGTGTGGCGCGTGCCGTGGCCCTCCTGGCCCGCAACGGCGACATCGATACCCGCCGCCTGGGTAAGGTCCGTCAGTGGCGCGGCGGTGCCGTGGCCGACATTCCCAGCGAACTGGTGCAGAAACTGATGTCCGCCAGCCCGCTCGAAGGTGAAGTGACCGTGGAAATCGCGCAGGAACTGCCGGAACTGTTCGAGCAGCCCACCCGTGAACGCCGTGAAGGCGGCTACCAGGGCGGCGGCCGTAGCGGCCGTGACGAGGGTGGCTACCGTGGCGGCGGAAGCCGTGGCGGGTACCAGGGTCAGGGCCAGGGCGGCGGAAACCGTGGTGGTCAGGGCGGAGGCGGCGGCCAGGGTCGCTGGAGCCGTGACGACCGTGGCGGACGTCCCCGCGAGGACTTCGCGGACCGTGAATTCGTTCCTGCCGGTCGCTGACCTGCGGTAACACGACCCCCGGTTTCCTGAAGCAGTAAGTGAAGAAGGCGTCCTCACCAGATGGTGGGGACGCCTTCTTCACTCCCTTCACGGCCCGGAGTCTGGTTCTGCTTGCGTGGGCGCTGCCTGCCTGGGCGGGTGCTTCCGAACTCCTTCTGGTCAGGGGTAAATGACTGATACGGATTCCGTCTGTTCCGTTAACAACCCGGGACAACACTGGGTTGCTAACTCCACGCCCGGAATCCTCTCTGCTCCTGCTCGCGTCCGCTCGGATGGAACGGTTTTTGCAAACCATTCCATCGGAGTCCGTATGAGAGGACCGGGTTCATCTGGCTGGCCTTACCCACCCGCACAGTTAAATGAATCCCGAATTACAATCACTGTCGCCTGGAACCTCCCAAATGGGATTATGAAGAAGTTCACACTGGCTCTGCTGCTGCTGGGCCTCCCTACCGCCCAGGCACAGGTTTCCCTGAACATCGATCTGGAAGGCAGCTGGAAAGTCGTCGGCTGGACCCTGCCGGACGGCGTCCCCGTCAAGAACAACCTGCCTCGCCTGAACTTCATGGGCAACCGCGTGACCGGCACGGCCGGCTGTAATCGCATCAATGGCACCGTCAAGATCACGGGGAATACCGTGGTGTTCAGCGCCCTCGCTACCACCCGCATGGCCTGTGCGCCCGCCGTGGCCGCGCAGGAACAGGTGTTCCTGAAAGCCCTGTCCGGCCGCACCCTGACCGCCACGCGCGCACAGGACAGCCTGACGCTGGACACCGGGGCCGGCATGCTCAACATCCGCCGCATGACCGTCCAGACGCCCTGACGGGAACCAGGAAAGGCGGGGACAGCTCAGGGTTCCCGGCCACCCGTTAACCACGCAGCCTCCAGATCGCCCACCCGCTGCGGGGCGTGCGCCCGCGCCCAGGCGGCAGCGGCCGCCACGTCATACTGCGTGCGGCGAAACTCGGGCGTCCATTGCCCGTCGCGGCGGGTCAGGAGCGCCCAGCGCGCCAGCGGCAACCCGTCCTTCTGGCGTGAGACCGGGCCGACATTCATGACGGTCACGCCGTCCACGACCGCCAGCATCTCGCGGTGCGTGTGGCCCACCACGCACACCTGCCCTCCCCCATCCGCCGTGAAGCCGTCCAGGCGCTCCCGCAGCTCGGCGAAGCGCGCCGGGCGGGTGCGGCCTGCGGGCGACTCGGTCAGCATCAGGTCCTCCCAGGCGCTGCGGGGACTGCCGTGCGCCGCGCGCACCTCGCCTCCGGCCACGTCCAGCCGCACGGGCAGGGCCGCCAGCTGCGCAGGCAGTGAGTCCGGTACCTGTGAGCGTACCCAGGTCCGCATGTCTTCCTTGCCGTCCCGCAGGCCCGCCACGCGCTCATCGGTGTTTCCGCGCACGCTGGGCGGCGCGAACTCCGCCTGCAACGCCCAGGCCGCGCCGGGATCGGCGGCCCCCCACACCGTATCCCCCAGGTTCAGGATCAGGTCCGGAGAGGCCGCGCGGATGTCGTCCAGCACGGCCCGCAGCGCGAATGCGTTCCCGTGCACGTCTGACAGGACCGCGATTCTCAACGGCCAGCCTGTGGGCGGCGCAGCGCCGCGAAGATGAGCGAGAAGAGCGCGACCGCTATCACGTACCCGATCAGGGAAGCCGCCGGGTTGAACGCCGGGCTCAGCACGTCACCCGTGAACTTGTACACCGCATACGGCACCGCCCACCCGAGCGCGAACAGTCCCGCGCGGCGCCCGTACTCCGGCGTGACGCTCGCCTGCGGAAAGTACCGCATGGGCAGCGTCATGGCCGGGATCAGCAGCAACTGCGCCACGTAGAACCACCAGGGCAGCCGGTCCAGACCATAATTCAGCGCGGCAAACACGATATTCACAGCAGCGATCACGAGACCCGTGATCAATGCAGTCCTCAGAAGCGGATTCTTCACGTGCCCATGCTGCCACGCCCGGCCGCACCAAACGACCCGCCCGCATGAAGACACCTGAATCAGCCCGCACGGCCTGTTCCCTCAGTTGCCGGCTGCCGGGCGGGGCCGGACGGACTCCAGACGCCACGGCACCAGCCGGCGGAGCTGCCGTACCAGTTCCTCGTCCATGAATTCGAAGTCGTCCGGGATGCCCAGGGTCAGGATCCGGTCGTCCGGCAGCGCCCCCCGGAACCGCTGACGCAGGATGTCCCGGTGGCGTTTCTCCATGCAGACCGCCAGGTCTGCCCACTCCAGCAGGTCACGGCTGACTGGCACCCCGGCGTCCCGGTTGGTTCCGGCCGACGCGACCTCCCAGCCGTCCACGCCCCGGAAGATGCTCTCGGCCGTGGGACTGCGCAACCTGTTCTGGGCGCACACGAACAGCACGCGCAGTGGCCGGGTCGTGGTCGGCCCTGATGACTGGGTCACAGAGCGACCCCTACAAAATGCTCGACCGTCGGGAACGGATCGTAGAAGTGATGCAGCAGCGAACGCCACTCCTGGTACTCGGGGCTGCCCCGGAAGCCGACCGTGTGGTCCTCCAGCGTCTCCCACCAGATCAGTAGCGCATACCGGTGACTGTCCTCCATGCAACGCTGAAGCTCGTGCCGGACGTGCCCGCCCATGCCCGCGACGATGCGCTGCGCCTGCGCGAAGGCCGCCTCGAACGCGGCGGTCTGGCCGGGGCGGATCTGAAGCATCGCGATTTCCAGGATCATCTGCCCTCCAGCATACCACGGGGAGGCCAGTGCACCCGGCCTCCCCGTCCTTCAGCCGCGAAGCGGCGAACCCATCACCTTTCTACCATCACCTCAGATGCGGCCGGGAGCGAATTCGCCCTGGCGGCGTTCGGCGCCCATGCCGGCGACGATCATGTTCTGAATGCGCAGCCAGGCGCGGGCGCTGGATTCGACGACGTCGGTGGCGACGCCGCTGCCGTGCAGCAGGGTCTCGCCGTGGCGGGCGCTGATGCTGACCTCGCCCAGCGCGTCGCCGCCGCCCGTGACGGCCTGAATCCGGTAGCTTTCCATGGTGGGCGCGATGCCCGTGATGCGGTTGATGGCCTGCACGGCCGCCTCGACGGGACCGTCGCCGTGCGCGGTAGCCTCCACGGACCCGTCGGGGGTAGTCAGGCGGACGAAGGCGACGGGCGTCATGTTCATGCCGCTGGTGATCTGGAAGGCTTCCAGCGTGAACGTCTGCGGCACGTCGGTGCGGGCATCGACCAGGGCGCGCAGGTCGTCGGCGAAGATCTGGCCCTTACGGTCGGCCAGGTCCTTGAAGCGCGTGAACAGGTGCTGGACCTTGTCGTCGGGCAGTTCCGTGTACCCCAGGTCGTTCAGGGCCTTGCGGAACGCGGCGCGGCCCGAGTGTTTGCCCATGACCAGCACGGCGGCCTCGCGGCCGACCAGTTCGGCGTTCATGATCTCGTACGTCTCGCGGGCCTTGATCACGCCGTCCTGGTGAATGCCGCTCTCGTGCGCAAACGCGTTGTCCCCGACGATGGCCTTGTTGGGCTGCACGGGCATGCCGCTCAGGCGGCTGACCAGTCGGCTGGCGCGGTACAGTTCGCGGGTGCGGATGCCGGTTTCCAGACCGTAGTGGTCGCGGCGGGTGTGGAAGGCCATGACCAGTTCTTCCAGGCTGGCGTTCCCGGCGCGCTCTCCGATGCCGTTGATGGTGCACTCGATCTGCCGCGCGCCGCCCTCGGCCGCAGCGATGGAGTTCGCGACAGCCATGCCCAGGTCGTCGTGGCAGTGGGCGCTCAGGATGATGTGGGCGGGAATGGCGGCGCGGATCTCGCTGAACATCGCGCGGATCTCCTCGGGCGTGGTGTACCCGACCGTGTCGGGGATGTTCAGGGTGGTCGCCCCGGCCTCCACGGCCGCCTGGAAGATGCGGATCAGGAAGGGAATGTCGCTGCGGGTGGCGTCCTCGGCACTGAATTCCACGTCGTCCACGAAGGTGCGGGCGTAGGTCACGGCCTGCACGGCGCGCTCCACGACCGCGTCGGGTTCCAGTTGCAGTTTCTTCTGCATGTGAATGGGGCTGGTCGCAATGAACGTGTGAATGCGGGGTTTCGCGGCGGCCTCGACGGCTTTCGCGGCGGCCTCGATGTCAGGCCGGGCGGCGCGGGCCAGTCCGGTGATGACCGGGCCGCGCACCTCGCGGGCAATGCGGCTCACGCCTTCCAGGTCACCGGGGCTGGCGATGGGAAACCCGGCCTCAATGACGTCCACACCCAGGCGGGCCAGCTGGTGCGCGATCTCCAGTTTCTGCGAGTGGTTCAGGGCCACGCCCGGGCTCTGCTCGCCGTCACGCAGGGTGGTGTCGAAAATGATGATGCGGTTGGAATCGGTCGTCTGGGTCTCGGTCGTCTGGGTCATGGCGGGGCTCCTGTGCGGGCGTGAGGGGGCGAGGGAGTGGGGCGGTCCGGCCGGGCATGAAAAAACCCCGGAGGGGAGTCCTCCGGGGGCGTTCCAGGCATGCGCTGATGCTTGCCGTTCACTCCACCGGAGGACGGGTAAGAAGAAGCAGGCCGAACGCGTTCATGACCCGGAGTGTAAGCGCAGGCCGGGGCCATGTGCAAGAGTTGTCTGGAATGCAAGTGTGCCGGGCGGGTGGGGGTGGCGCGCGCACCTGCTCTCCCGGAGGAGGCGGCTTACAGAAGTTGCGCGGCCTGAAGTTCTTCTTTCAGGGCGCGCAGGGTCGGGTATTCCTGGGTCAGCAGTCGCGCGGCGGACTGAGCCTCGGCCCGGCCGATGATGGGAGATGCGTCCCGCAGGGTCCGGGCCGCCGACTGGTAGTGCGGGCGGCTGCGACCCGCTACGTGGGCGGCCGCGACCTGAATGATCAGTGCCAGCGCCTGCTCTGCCGGGAGTTGCAGCGCGAGTTGCCGGGCGAGGTCCAGGCCGAGGACGCTGACGGGATCTGGCACGCCATGCAGGAGTTGCGCGGCGCGTTCCGGCTGGTGTTCGCGCAGCAGCAGGCGGACCAGGGGCAGGAGGTGCGGACCGTCCGGCCGCGCGGCCCAGTGCGTGATCAGGGTTTCGCGGTCGGCGGGCCAGTCGGGGCTGACGGTCTTCAGTTGCGTGATCCAGAACGGGGTGTCGGCGTGAGCGGGCGGGAGTTGCATCAGGGCGTCGCGGGCAACGGTGTGCGCCTCGGCGCGTCGGTTCTGTTCGTTCAGGTGCGTGAACAGCCAGCGGCGCGCCCAGGGGTCCGGTCGGGTCCGCGCGAACGCTTCAAGGTGGGCGAGCGCTCCGTATTCCTGAAACAGTCCGGCCACCACACTGAGGCTGATTTCCGGGTGTTCCCCGAGCAGCGCGGTTGCCTCTTCGGGCTGTCCGCTGTCCAGCAAGGCCGCCGTGATCATGACGGTGTCGCCCGTGGCGCGGGCAAACGCGAGGTTCTCGTGAGCACTCAGGTCGCCGGTCGAGGCCAGGGCGTACAGCGTCCTCGCCCGTCGCTGGCGGGCGTACGTTCCGGCCTCGCTGTCGTGCAGGCCGCGCACGAACGCCACGGTCAGGGCACGGTCCTCTGCCGGCAGTTCAGTGAACAGGTCCAGTTGCCCGTCGATTTCATGGTCGGGCCAGCCGAGGTTCGCCACGGATTCGTGCAGGGTGCCGAGGGCCGCGCCCTGCAGTTCGGCGGGCAGGGGCCGGGCCAGCAGGGACAGCAGGGCCGTGCGGGCAGGTTCGACCAGGGTGGACAGGTCGTCCAGCGAAAGATCGGGCTGCTGCGCGTTCAGGTCGTGACAGCCGTCCAGCGTCGCCTGAATGGCCGCGAGGGCGTTCAGTTGCGCGGCGTGGTCCCCGCTGAGGGCCGCCCCGACCAGTTCCTGGAGTTCTTCCAGCATGGGGGTCAGTTCGCTGAAGTCCGGGCCGTCCCAGTCGTTCTCCCAGTGCCAGTGATCCTCGTCCGGGAGGTCCAGAAGGTCGAAAGCCACCCGGATTCGTCCGGGCAGGTCACTGATGGGGTCTGCGCCGTCCGGTTGAACCTGCGCGGTCTGCGGCTGGGTACTGGACTGGGTGTTGGGCTGGGTCAGGAGCACGCTCAGCAGGTCCGGCTCGCGTGACAGCATGCGGCGAATGACGGCGCGCAGGGCCGGTGCGTCCAGTGCGTCCAGCGCGGCGTCCAGCAGCGGAAGCTTCCGGAAATCGGCCGGGGAGGCGACCGCGCGGGCCAGGAGCGCCGCCACGTGCTTGCAACGGCCGTCCCCCCCGACCGGGCAGGAACACGCGGCGCCCTGCACCTGACCCCGGTCAATGGTGGCGCTGACGCTGTACCGCTCCTGCCCGTACGCGGAGGCGCGCAGGATGGTCACCGCGCCGTCCGGCTGGGCGCTCAGGCCAGTGAGGGACGACATGTACGGCTGACCCTTACGCCACTCGCGCTCTCCGGCGTGCGAGAGAGCCTGTGTCTTCTGGAGGGTGAATACGGTCACCTGCCCAGCGTACCGGCTGCGCCTCTCAGCGGACGCTGGCGCGGAAGCAGACGCTGCCGGTTTCGCCGATAGGAATGGCCCCCAGGCGCACGCTGATGTCCTGGCCGGCAATGCTGCCGGCGTCGGTGTCGGCGGCCGAAGTGAGGGTGACGGTACTGGCGGGGCGGGTGACGAGCAGGCCGAGGCCCGCGCCGAACGCGCTGCTCTGCGGGAGGGTCTGCGGGGGTGAGGTGTCACGCAGCACGAAGTTGGCGGCGTCGCCGCCACTGACCCGGTATGCGATGCAGTACTCGAGGATCTCGCCGGGCAGCGCGCTGGACGTGGTGCCGGCCGCGCCGCTGCGGGTGACGTTCCGGACGCTCTTGGTGAGCAGCACGACGGGCGGCTGGGTAGTCACGGTCACGATGTCGCTGGCGGCGTTGTTGCTGGTCTGCGCGGCGGCCTCCCCTCCTCCGCTGACGCTGGCCGCGTTGGTGTACGTGCCGGCCGGACTGACCAGTACGGTCAGGGTCACGTCCGGGTAACTGCCGCCAGCGCTCAAGGCGTCGGTGCGGGTGCAGCGCAGCGGCGAGAGGGTGCAGGTCCAGCCGGGCCCGCTGATGCTCTGCGCGGTCATGCCGGCGGGCAGCGTGTCGGTCAGGGTGACGGTGCCAGTCGTGGGAGCGGGTCCGGCGTTCGAGACGCGCAGCGTGAACGTGCCGGGCACGCCCGTGCGGAAAGTTCCGGTGTGGGTTTTCGTGACGCTGAGGTCGGGGCCGGCGACGGTGACGCGGGCCGGTTGATCTCCGGCGGTGACGGGGTCGCTGTCGCTGGTGTCCGAGACGACCGTGCCGAGAGTCTGCTGGCGGTAGCTGACGGTGCCGGTGTTGTCAATCACAGTGCCGCCGGGCGTTCCGGCGTTCACGGTGACCCGGAAACGCACGCGGCTTTCCTCGTTGGGAAGGACCGCGCCGCCCTGCACAGCGTTCGCGCCGGTGCCCACGCGGAACACCACGCGTTTTCCGGCGGTGTCAAATTCAGCCTGATCGTCGCCGGCCAGGTCGGTTTTCGGGCCGGCGTTCGCGCCGGTCACGGTCATGGAGCCGGGCAGGTAGGTGGTGCCAGCCGGGATGGGGTCGGTCAGGATGACGTTCAGGGCGCCGTCGTTCCCCTGGTTGCGGATGACCAGTTCGTACTCCAGGGTGTCGCCGGGCAGCAGCACGCCGCCGTTCAGGTCGGTGACGGTCTTGGTCAGGGCGTCCTTGATGTTCGGAACGAAGATCTCTGTGGCCAGGGTGATCACGCCGGGGAAGATCACGTCGCTGCCCGTGCCGATCACGCGGACCACGGCGGAGGTGCTGCCGTTCGGGAGGGGCGTGTTGGGCGTGAAGGTATCGATGTCGAGGCCCAGGGTGTTCGTGAAGGCCGGCGTGCGGCCGCCCGTGACGTCCGTGCCGCCGCCCGCCGCGCCCGTGGTGGTAGAGATGGTGGAGTTGAATACGTCGTTGACCGGGTTGACGGTGTTCGACACGGTGTTCAGGGCCGCGGTGTTCGGCCCGAACCGCAGGCTGCCCTGCGGGGTCGCGGACACACCTTCCTGAGAGCCGCGGTCACCGTCGTACGCGACGACCCCGATGGTACTTTTGACCGTGCCGACGCTGGGGGTAATAAATCCGCTCACGGAAATGTCCACGGGCACGGCGGGGTCACTGGCCTGCAGGAATCCGTCGAACACGGCGAGGTTGCGGGTCGGCTGGGCCGGGTTGCGGTAAGCGACGACCAGCGTCCAGCCGGCCCAGCTGCCGCCGCCGGCCGTGCTGGCGACGTTCCCGGCGGTGTACGTGCCGCTGCCGCCGGCCTGCACGAGCGTGGTGACGTCCACGAACGACTGGTAGTTGCTGCCGATGACGCTGGTGCGCGTGGCGGTCAGGGCGACGCTGGCGCTGACGGGCGTCGCCAGGCGCACAGCCGCGCGGTTGGCGGCGCTGGTGCTGATACCCGACCAGTACAGTCCGGCGAACAGGACGCTGCTGCCGCTGCCCAGGGTCAGCGTGGCGGAACTGGAATTGGTGGTGGTGGCGTCGGTGTCGGTGTCGGTGGCCTGCATGTACACGTTGTTGTTCGTGTTGGTGCCGCCGGAGCGGACCGTGTTACAGGTAGCGATCTGCGCGGCGGTGGCGGGAGCGACCGTCAGGCAGTGAAAGTTCACGTTCCCGATCAGGACGATGTCGCCGTTCGTGGCGGTATTCGCGTAGCGGGTCCCGAAGGCCTGCTGCGCCGACGCGCTCCCCAGCAGGGCCAGCAGGACCAGCGCCGCGAGCAGCGGGCCCAGCGAAGTCAGCAGATGGAGCGGTGCGCGCATAATGCTTCTCACAGTACCGGGTCCGGCATGTCGATTTCCTCACATCTGCCGTCCCCCCACTGGGGGCGCTGAGGTACAGCAGAAGGGGCCGGGCCTCCCTTCACGGAATGCCCGGCCCCTGAACTTCGGGTGCTTAGACTTCGAGTGCTTTCTTGGTGATGAAGGGCATCTGGTCGCGCAGTTCCTTCCCGACGACTTCCAGGGTGTGATCGCGCATCTTGCCGCGCTGCTCCTCCATGAACGGGAAGCCGGCCTCGGCGTCCGCGATGAAGCGCTCGGCGAACTTACCGGTCTGGATGTCGCTCAGGACGCGGCCCATCTCGGCTTTCGTCTCGGCAGTCACGACGCGCGGCCCGGTCACGTAGTCACCGAACTCGGCGGTGTTGCTGATGCTGTGGCGCATGCCCTCGAAGCCCTTCTCGTAGATCAGGTCCACGATCAGTTTCACCTCGTGCAGCGTCTCGAAGTACGCGATTTCGGGCTGGTACCCGGCCTCGACCAGCGTCTCGAAGCCCGCCTGGATCAGGTGGGTCACGCCGCCGCACAGCACGGCCTGCTCGCCGAACAGGTCAGTCTCGGTTTCTTCCTTGAAGGTGGTTTCCAGCACGCCGGCGCGGGTGCAGCCGATGCCGCTGGCGTACGCCAGGGCGATGTCGCGGGCGTGGCCCGTGGCGTCCTGCTGCACGGCAAAGATGCCGGGCATGCCTGCCCCGTCGGCGTAGACGCGGCGCAGCATGTGACCGGGGCCCTTGGGCGCCACGAGGAACACGTCCACGCCAGCCGACGGCGTGATGCGGCCGAAGTGCACGTTGAAGCCGTGACCGAAGGCCAGCGCCTTGCCGTCCGCGAGGTTCGGGGCGATGCTCTGCTCGTACACGGCGGGCTGCTGCTCGTCGGGGATCAGGAGCATGACCACGTCCGCTTCCTTCGTGGCGTCCTCGATGCTGGCGACGCGCAGTCCGGCCTGCTCGGCCTTGGCGCGGCTGGCGCTGCCTTCACGCAGGCCCACGACGACGTTGAAGCCGCTGTCGCGGAGGTTCTGCGCGTGCGCGTGCGCCTGGCTGCCGTAGCCGATGATGGCGATCAGCTTGTTCTCGATGGGGGCGGTGCTCACGTCGCGGTCGTAGTACATTTTTGCAGCCATGTTGGGGATTCTCCTACAGAAAGTGGGTGGGGGCGGAGTGTGGGCTAGGCGGGTTCAAGGGGTGGATGGTTGATAGTTGAAGGTTGATGGGTTTTCTCTCGACCATCAACCATCAACCATTGACCTAGAACAGGTTGGGGACTTCGCGGGCGCGTTCCTCGCGGGGCTGTTCGATCTGCACGGCGGGCTTGAGGGCCTGCGTCTCGCCGTGGTACACGTGGCCGGGAATGTCGGCGTTGCTGCCGCGCGTCAGGGCGATGCGGCCGGTACGCATGGTTTCCAGGATGCCGAAGGGACGCATCTGCTCGATGAAGGCGGTCAGTTTGCCCTCGTCGCCCGTGACCTCGAAGGTCAGGGCGTGGCGGCCCACGTCCACGATGCGGCTACGGAAGTCCTCGGCGATCTGGCGGACCTCGACGCGGTTCTCGGGCGTGATGGCGACCTTCACGAGGACCAGTTCGCGGTCCACGTACTTCTCGAGGCTGTGGTCGATGATGCGGACCACGTCGTGCAGTTTCTCCAGTTGCCGGATGGCCTGCTCGACCACGCCCCGGTCACCGCTGACGACGATGGTCATGCGGGACACGCCTGGGTGCTCGGTGCTGCCGACTGACAGGCTCTTGATGTTGTAGCCACGCCGGCCGAACAGGGCGGTGATGCGGGTCAGGACGCGGGGTTCGTCGCGGACCAGGATGGACAGCAGTTGTTCGGGGTTGGGTTCGCGCTGGTGGGGAATGGTTGCCTGTGTCATGCGTTGCGGGCCTCCTCGGCCACCTCGGCCATGTCGGGGCCGGGGGTGCGGGCGGGTTCGGTTTCCAGCATCTCGTACAGCGCCGCGCCGGCCGGGACCATGGGGAACACGGCGTGCTCGTGCGGCACGACGACTTCCAGCAGTGCGCTCTTCGGGTCGGCCAGCCACGCGTCGATGGCGGCCGGGAGTTCCTCGGCGCTGCTGGCGCGGTAGCCGGGCACGCCGTACGCGTCGGCCAGTTTGATGAAGTCCGGGTTGCTGTCGCCCAGCCAGACCTCGCTGTAGCGCTTGCCGTGGAACATCTCCTGCCACTGGCGGACCATGCCCAGGAACGAGTTGTTGATGATGCAGATCTTGACGTTCCGCACGTCGTACATCTTGAGGGTCGCGAGTTCCTGCGCGGTCATCTGGAACCCGCCGTCCCCGGCGATGACGACGCTGCGCACGCCGGGTTCGGCCATGCCGGCGCCGATCGCGGCGGGGAAGCCGAAGCCCATGGTGCCCAGCCCGCCGGAGTTGATCCAGCGGCGCGGTTTCTCGAAGCGGGCGAGTTGCGCGGCGAGCATCTGGTGCTGGCCCACGTCGGAACTCAGGATGTCGTCCGGGCCGAGGCGGTCCACGACGGCTTTCACGGCGTACCCGGCGCCCCAGTGTTCGGGCATCTGGGTGCGGGACTTCCACTCCTCGACCTGCGCTTTCCACTCGGGGCGGTCCAGGGGGTGGGCGCCCTGCGCGAGCATCTGCGCGGCCACCTTCGCGTCGCCGCGCACCGGGACGTGCGTGCGGATGATCTTGCCGATCTCGGCCGCGTCAAGTTCCACGTGAATGATGCTGGCTTTCGGCGCGAAGCCGTTCACGCGGCCCGTCACCCGGTCGTCGAAGCGCAGGCCGATGCCGATCAGCACGTCTGCCTCGCTGATCGCGCGGTTCGCGGCGACGCTACCGTGCATGCCGGGCATGCCCAGCCATAGGGGGTCGCTGCTGGGGAAGGCGCCCAGGCCCATCAGGGTCGTGATCACCGGGATGTCCCACGCGCGGGCCAGGGCGGTGACCTCGGCGGCGGCGTCCAGGCTGCCGCCGCCCACCATGATCACGGGCTGCTGCGCCGCGCGGATCAGTTCCAGGGCGCGGTCAACGGCTTCCTGGCTGGGGGCCGGGATTTCCGGGCGGGCGTGCGGCGCGGGAATCTCGCCGTGGTACGGGGCCAGCTGAATGTCCTTGGGAATGTCCACCAGCACGGGCCCCGGGCGGCCGGAGCGAGCGATGCGGATCGCCTCGGCCACGATGCGCGGCAGTTCTTCCACGTCGCGGACCACGTAGTTGTGCTTGGTGATGGGCAGCGTGATGCCGGTAATGTCGGCTTCCTGGAAGGCGTCGGTGCCCATCAGGTGCGAGGCGACGTTCCCGGTGATGGCCAGCAGCGGCACGCTGTCGAGCATGGCGTCGGCCAGTCCGGTCACGAGGTTGGTGGCGCCGGGACCGCTGGTGGCCATGCACACGCCGATCTCGCCGGTCGCCTTGGCCCAGCCCTCGGCGGCGTGCGCGGCGCCCTGCTCGTGGCGGGCCAGGACGTGCCGGACTTCCGGGTAGTAGGTCAGGGCGTCGTACACGGGCATGATCGCCCCGCCGGGGTAGCCGAACACGGTGCTGATGCCGTGGCTGGCCAGCGTGGCCCACAGAGCCTTGGCGCCGTTCATCTCGCCCCGCCCGGGTTGGCCGGGCTCCTGTTTCGTCTGGTCGTGCGCGCTGTCTGAACTCATGACTCCTCCTTACCTGCTCACCTGCTGCCTGCTTGACCTGCCTGCTGCGCTGCCGTCCGCTCTGAGAATGAAAAACCCCCGCTGGTGGGCGGGGGTGTGCGAAGTGGCGCGGACGCCTAGCCTCGGAAACCCCCGATGCTAAGAAGTACCACCACGATCTGCGCACTCATGCCTACACCATAGGCTGACACCTGAACCCGGTGCAAGGTGCGTCTAGACCGCCCGCTCGGTACGGCGCGGGGAACAAACGAACGTTCGGCAGGCGTACACGCCTGTTGAGAGTCAACAGTAGATGGTTGATGGAATCCAGAGTCCATCAACCATCTACTTTCAACCATCACCTTTTAACTGTGAACCGTCAGCTTCTCGGGCCGGTTTCGTACACCGCCTGCCAGGGTTTGTACACGGTGCTGACCCGGTCGGTGCGGGTGCCTTTCGCGTCCCGGATGGTGCGGCTGATGTACAGGCTGTACCCGTCGGCGGCCCAGTCCACCTGGGTCATCTGGCCGGGGCGCAGGTTGGGGTTCACCACGTACTTGGGACCGGGGTGCGGCACGCGGGCCGTGATGACGGCCGGGTTGATGGTGACGGTCCGTTTGGGTTTCACGCCCCACACCTGCACGTCCAGGGTGCTGGTGGCGTTGTTGTTGATGGTCTTGATCAGGATGGGCGCGCTGGTGTCGTTCTTCATCTTCAGGTCCAGGCCCGGGTCGTACACGGCGGCCTCGAAGCCCACCTGCGGTTCGTAGTAGCCCACGCGGTACGAGTGCTGGTTACGTTCCACGACCGGCAGGCCCGCCTGGTACAGCGCGCGGAAGGCAGTGGTGCTGACCTGGCACACGCCGCCGCCCAGGCCGTCCACGGTGCGGCCACCGCTGATGATCAGGCCGCCCACGAATCCGTTCGAGGCGTCGATGCTGCCCAGGGCCTTCAGGAATGAGAAGACCTCTCCGGCGGGCACGACGGCGCCGTTGATCTTCGCGGCGGCGTTGGCGACGTTCGTGCGGCGCGCGGCGCTGGAGTGGTAGTAGGTGCTGCGGCCCGTGGCGATCAGCTCCAGTTTCCCGGCGTCCGGGAGGCTCGCCAGGGTCAGGGTGGGTTTGTCGACCCGGCTGGGGAACACGGCCGCCTTCTGCGTGACGTCCAGCACGCTCTTACGGAAGATGGCGTACGCGGCGGCGCGGTCCGTGACGACCCCGGCGCTCTCCCGGACCTTCACGAGCTTGCCGCCCTGAAGGGCGTAGCGGGCGTTCTGGGCAGGCTGATCGACAAAGCCGGTCAGGCGACCGAAGGCGGCCTTGAGGGTCGTCTCGTCGGGCACGATCCCGGTTTCACGCACCCAGTACAGGTCCGCGACCTGAAGGGCGTTCAGGGTGCCGGTGCGGCCCGTGGTGCCGAGTTTCACGGTGAAGGGGCGGGCCAGCGCGTTGCCCTGTTTCACGTAGGCGCCCAGAGCCTCGGTGGTGTACCGGGGGGCCTGCTCGGCCGCCGTGACCGTCAGGGTGGTGAGGGCGGGGTTGGCGACGTAGGTGTTCACGGCGCCGGTCACGTCGACCTTCACGCCGGTCACGCCGGGTTTCACGGCGTACTTCTTGCTGATCTTGTCGAAGTACACGCTGGCGTTTCTGGGCGCGGTGTTCAGCCCGGCGGTCAGGGTGGTCAGGGCCACCTTGGCCTGCGCGGCGTCCACGGCGGCTGTCAGGGGAATGTCCTGCACCTGCGCCGCCCCGATCATGCCCTGCAGGCGCTCCAGCACGCCGCGCTCGGCGGTGATCTTCTGCGCGGCCTGTACGCTGGTTTCAGCGTCGGCGTGCCAGCCGAGCGTGTCGGCCGCGACCGTCCAGCTGTTCTTGCCGGCGCGGACCGTGACCTGGGGCGCGGCGGCCGCCCGGTTTCCCAGCGCGGTGAGGGCCTGCTCGCGGTTCATACCGCCGACGTCCACGCCGGCAATGTGCAGTCCGGGGGCAATCTTGCCGTCCGGTTGCGTTGCGACACCCATGGCGAGCGCCCCTCCGAGGAGTGCGACTGCCGTTATCCCTGCCACCCAGTACTTCATCGCCGTACAGTGTAAGGAAATTCACGCCGCTGTGTTTAAGGAAAGTCACCTTCCCCCGCCCACACCCACGTTCATTAAGTTCCTGATGTTGTGAGGAAGTGTATACCCCCGGCGTGCCGTCCGGCCCGATACATGAAGACACCACTCCCGGAAAGTCCGGTGGGTGGTGTCCTTGTGGGCGCAGCGCCTGTACATTCCGGGCCTGTGCTGTCTGGGCCTATCCGGTCTGGGCCTACTCGGTCTGGATGGCCTCGCCCTGGGCCGTCCCGCTCGCAGCGGCCTGCGCGGCCAGCTGGGCCTGCCGCTCGGCGCGGGGGTTCACGCCGTTCAGCACGCGCTCGAAGGCGGCCACGACCGCGTCGATCTGCTCGCGGCTGATGGTGATGGGCGGCAGGAAGCGCACGACCAGGGGCGTGGCCTGCAGGGCCAGGACGCCCTCGTCGTGTTCCAGCGCGTGAATGTACGGCGCGCTCTTCTCCTTGAGTTCCACGCCGATCATCAGGCCCAGGCCGCGCACCTCGCGGATCTTGGGGCTCTGAATGGCGCGCAGCCGCTCCATGAAGTACTCGCCCTTCTCGCGGGCCTGCTCGGCCATGCCCTCGCGTTTCATGGCGCGGATGGTCGCCACGCCCGCCGCCATCGCCAGCGGGTTTCCGCCGAAGGTGCCGCCGTGCCCGCCGGCCGGCATGCGGTCAGCGACGTCCTGGGTCATAACGAACGCGCCGATGGGAATGCCGCCGCCCATGGCCTTGGCGAGCGTCATGCCGTCGGGCACCACGCCGTAATGCTCGGCCGCGAAGAACTTCCCGGTGCGGCAGAACCCGGTCTGGATCTCGTCGAGGATCAGCAGCGCGCCCTTCTCCTGCGTGATGCGGCGGGCTTCCTGCATGAATTCCAGGCTGGCGGGACGCACGCCACCCTCGCCCTGCACGGCCTCGAGGATCACAGCGGCCGTCTCGTCGGTGACGGCGGCGCGGAGTTCCTCGATGTTCCCGAAGGTCACGAAGTCCACGTTGCTGTTGTCCACGGCGTCACCGAAGGGCTCGCGGTACTTGGGTTCCCAGGTGAAGGCCAGTGCGCCCAGGCTACGGCCCGAGAAGCCGCGTTTCATGCTCACGAAGCGCTTGCGGCCCGTGCCGGTGATGGCGAACTTCTTGGCGGCCTCCATGGCCTCGGTGCCGCTGTTGCACAGAAACACGCGGTCGAGGCCGGCGGGGGTGACGCTGACCAGTTCCGAGAGGAACTCGGCGCGCTTGTCGTTGGGGAGGCTCTGCGGCATGACGATCAGGCGGTCGACCTGTTCCTTGATGGCGCGCACCACGTCCGGGTGGCTGTGGCCGACGTTGGCGACGCCATACCCGGCCACGCAGTCGATGTACGAGCGGCCCGACTCGTCCCAGACGGTCGCGCCCAGGCCGCGCGTCATGACGACCTCGTGCTTGCCGACGACGCGGCTGTCGTACTTCAGTTCGGCTTCAAGCCATTTGCTCTGCGGGTGGGTGGGTGCTCCAGTCATGCTCTTGTCCTCCGTGGGGTGTGCGCGCGCCCGGCTGGGGCGCGGTTGTTGCGACAGTGTAGGCCCTGCGGGGCCCGGTGGACTGTAGGTGTCCAGCCCACACGATCATGGCACATGATAGGCGAAACAGGTATTTTCTTTTCAATCGCCGCGTTCCCGATTGTCAGGCCGGTAGAGGTCTGGGGCGCGGCGGCAGGTTGATCAACCCCAGCCCCGCCAGCACCACCAGCACGCCCGCCACCGACAGCGCCCCCACGGGTTCCCCGGCCAGGGCCGCCCAGCCCAGACCCCACACTGGCAGTGCGTACGTGACGGCCGTGACCTGGGTGGGCGATACGCGCGCCAGCAGACCGTAGTACAGCAGGTAAGCCAGTCCACTGCCGACCACGCCCAGGAACGCCACCGCGCCCAGCGCCGTGACCGTCAGCGGCGCGGGAGCCGGGCCGATCAGGGCGACGGGCAGCAGCATGACGCTACTGAGGCCCAGTTGCGTGGTCGCCAGTCCCACGGGGTTCAGGCCAACCAGGGTGCGCTTGGCGATGGTCGTGGCGACCGCGTAGCCCAGGCTGGCCAGCAGCAGGATGATCACGCCCTGCACCGTGGCGTGCCCGCCGCCCAGCCCGCCGGACACCGTGAGGGTCACGCCCGCCATGCCCAGCAGCACGCCGCCCAGCGTTAGCCCGCGCAGCCGCGTGTCGCGCAGGGTCAGGCCGATCAGCAGCGCGAACAGTGGCGTGGTCGCGTTGATGATCGCCGCGATGTTGGAGCTGACTGTCTGCTCGCCCCACGCGAAGAACGACCAGGGAATCACGTTGTTGAACAGCGCGACCAGCAGCAGCGGTTTCCACAGACGCGCGGGCGGCAGCGCGTGGCGACCCAGCCGCAGCGCCCCGATCAGGACCAGCGCCCCGAACACCGATCTGAGCAGCGCCACCCACACCGGCGGGAACACCTCGCCACTCAGGCGGATCAGCAGGAACGACACACCCCAGAAGGCGGACAGCAGGAACATCTCCAGCGCGTCGCGGTGGGTCACGTGCGGCCTCCCGGCACGAATGGTGCGGCGAGGTGCGCGGGCAGGGCGGGCCAGCCTTCTTCCTGCGCGGCCCCGCCCGGCCAGTTCTCCTTGCCGCTCCAGCGCTCGATGCTCAGGGCATACACGCCGGTGCGGGCCAGGTCGGCGTCCGTGATGGGCCGGGTGTGCATGCCCACGCGCAGGCCCGGAAAGACCCGCTCGCTGAGGGTGGTCAGGGCCGCGCGGGCGTCCTCGCCGTGCAGGACGCGGGCCGTACCGAACACGATCACGCTGCGGTACTGCACGCTCAGTTCCAGCGGGGAGTTGCTGGGCAGCAGCGCGCCGGTCTCGGTGACCTCGAAGGTGGCGAGATGGCCCTGCGCCTCGCCCTGCTCCGTGTTGGCACGCAGGCGTCCCACGACGTTCGTGTGGTACACGAGGTCACGCCATTCTGGCCGGTACGCGAAGGCCAGCGGCGTCACGAACGGCCAGACGCGGTCGTCCTCGCCCCGGTACACGGTCGCCACGCGGCCCAGCGGCACGCGCAGCAGCAGGGCCTCGATCCAGGCGTCGTCCCGGCGGTTCTGCGGGCGGCGGCCCACGCTAGGGTCACGCTGCGCGGGGTCGTAGAAGCCGCTCACGCCGTCACCCCGTCCAGCAGCCCCTGGCCCGTCCAGCGGAATTCCATCTGCCGGGCGGTGCGTTCGGCCAGCGCGCGCGAGTGCAGCCTCTCGACGAGGTGCAGGGTCATGTCGATGCCGGCGCTGATCCCGCCGGACGTGACCACCGCGCCCGTGTCCACCCAGGCGACGTCCGGCACGACCATCAGTGCCGGGAACGTGGCGGCAAGGTCGGCCTGATCCTCCCAGTGGGTGGTGACGCGCCGCCCGTCCAGCAGGCCCGCCCTGGCCAGCAGGAACGCGCCGGTGCAGATCGACGCCAGCACCTCCACCCGCGTGGCCTGCGCGCGCACCCAGTCCTGCACGCGCGGGTCGGCCAGGGGAACGTCCATCACGCCGCCGGGCACGATCAGCACGTCCAGCGGCGGATGATCATCCAGCGTGGCGTGCGGCAGTACCCGGAACCCCCCGCGCCCGACCGCCGGGGTGCCGGACGCGCCGATCAGGACCGGCTGGAAGGGCGCCGCCTCGCCGTCGCGCCCGGCCAGCCGCGTGGCCACACTCAGGACCTCGAAGGGGCCGCCCAGATCGAGCACCTCGATGCCGTCGAAGATCAGGATGCCGACGGTGCGGGTCACAGCGACTCCGATTGAATGGTTTGCAAAACCAGCTCAATCCGAGCGGATGCGAGTAGGAGTAAGGCGGAGTCCGGGCGTGGAGTGAGCAACCCGGTGGTGTTCCGGGTTGTGAACAAAACAGACGGACTCCGCGTCATGCCGTCCCCCGGCCCAGCAGGAGGCTGAAGTGGTGCGCGGTGACGTTCATGCCAGCGCGGTGGTACAGGCGGTGCGCGGCGTGGCGCTTCTCCCCCACCCCGGAGTCGAGGTGGAGTTCCGCGCAGTGCAGGTCGCGGGCGCGGGCCTCCAGCCAGTGCAGCAGTGCGCGGGCGTGACCGCGTCCACGGGCTTCGGGGAGGGTGCTCAGGTCGTCCACGTACAGCGTGCGCCCGGCCCAGAGCAGGTGCATGACGCGGTACCCGGCGACGGCGGCGGCCTCTTCACGGTCCGGCTCGAACGCGCCGACCAGCGCGTAGCCCTCGACCTGGGTGGTGCTCAGGAAGGCTCGCAGGGCGTCCGGGCTGACGGTGTGGGGCGAGTCGGGCCGTAGCGCGCGTAGGGCCGGGAGGGCCAGCTCCGCCTGCGCGGGCGGGATGGGCCGGAGGGTGGCGGGATCAGTCATGGGCGTACACTACGAGGCATGGTGGCCCCCGTGAAAGCTCCACTTCCCGCTGAAATCCGGGGGCCACTGCCAGCCCGGACGGACGAACTTCCCTTTCCGCTGAACCTGCGCCGCGAGGACGCCGGGGCGCTGCACGCCCAGCTGGCCCGCCAGATCCGCGAGGCGGTGCTGTCGGGCCTGCTGCCGGGCGGCACGCCGCTGCCGGGCACGCGCACCCTGGCCCGCACGCTGAACGTTACGCGGGGCGTCGTGGAGGGCGCGTACGCCGAACTGCTCGCGGACGGCACAGCGCAGGCGCAGGTGGGGCGCGGCACCCGCGTGCGCGACGAGACACCCGTGCCCGCCCCGGAAGCCCCGGCCGGTGCGACCACCGTTCCGGCGTGGCTGCCGGACGCGCCGCCCCTGCCCGTGGACCGGCCGGGTGGCCGCCCCGGCATCGACTTCCGGGCGGGCGTGACGGGCACCGCCACCCTGGACCGCCGCGCGTGGCGGCAGGCCTGGGCGGACGCGGCGCGTGAGGACGTCAGCGGGGATTACGGCGACCCGGCGGGCACCCCGGCACTCCGCGCGGCGCTGGCGGCGTTCGCGGGACGGCAGCGCGGCCTGGGCGCGCAGGCCGAGGACGTGCTGGTCACGGGCGGCACGCTGCACGCCCTGAACCTGATCGTGCACGCGCTGCTACCACCGGGCTCGCGGGTGCTGATGGAGAACCCGGGCTACCGCGCCGCGCGGCAGGTACTCCTCGACGCCGGGCACGAGGTCATCCCGGTGGCGGTAGACGTGGACGGCCTGATCGTGAACCCGGACACGCCCCCGGCGCGACTGGTGTACGTGACACCCAGCCACCAGTTCCCGCTGGGAAGCCGCATGTGCCTGCCGCGCCGTCTGGAATTGCTGGACTGGGCGGCGCGGCACGACGCACTGATCGTCGAGGACGACTACGACGGCGAGTTCCGGTACGGGGCCCCTCCCCTGCCGCCGCTGGCGGCCCTGGCGGCGCAGACGGGCGCGGCGGGCCGGGTGCTGTACCTGGGCACCCTGAGCAAGGTGCTGACCCCCTCGGTGCGCACGGGCTTCGTGGTGGCCGCCCCACCGCTGCACGCGCGGCTGGTGCGGGCGCGGACGCTGCTGGACTTCGGGCCGCCCACGGCGGTGCAGTCGGCCCTGACGCACCTGCTGACCGGCGGACACGTGGACCGCCACATCCGCCGCTCGCGCCGCTGGCACGCGCAGGTGCGCGCCGCGCTGACCACCTCGCTGGACGGTCTGGAGGGACTGGCGCACCTGGGAGGTATCGAGGCCGGCCTGCACGTGTGCCTGCACCTCCACCCCTCCCTGCCCGCCCCGGTCGTGGCGGCCGAACTGGCCACGCAGGGCGTGCACGTCTCCACCCTGGACTCGTACACGCTGGGCGAGGCTCCGAACGCGCTGCTGCTGGGGCACGGCGGCCTCAGCGCCGCGCAGGCGAGCGCGGGCGGGCGCGTGATCACGCAGGTCGTGCGAAGTTGCGCAACCCGCGCCGGACTCGCGCCGTACTCTGACGCATGAGCAAGTCTTTCACCCTTCCCATGCTGGCGGCGCTGCCCGCCCTGCTGGCCTCCTGCGGAAACGACCTCGACCGGTACTCCCGCACCACCTACGGCAGTTACGAGCAGTGCATCATCGCCAACCAGATCCTGATCCAGCAGGGCCTGAGCAACCCCTGCGTGCGCCACACAGGCGGCAGCTACTACGGCCCGTACGTGCTGATCGCGGGCGGCACCACCCGCTACGTCGGGTACAACAGCCTGGGGAGGGTGTCCGGCGCGGGACTGACCTTCGACAGCAAGCGCCGCTCGTACGGCAGTTTCAAGGCGCCGGTCAGCCGGGGCGGCTTCACGTCCAGCAGCCGCTCAGGCAGCTTCGGCGGCTGACCTCCGTCCACGTTCTCGTCCTACACGTCCTTTGCGCTCGCCTCCACTGGCGCGCGCCGGAGTCCCCATGCCCAGAGAATTCCGTCTGCCCCTGATGACTGCCGTCCTCCCCGCGCTGATCGCGTCGTGCGCGAACCCGCCCGCGCAGCAGATGAACCAGCCGTACACGCAGTACGGCACGCTCGGCTCGTCGAATGCCCCTGCACAGACCGTCCCGGACGGCTGTGAACTCGGACTCGACGGCGAGATCGACTGCGACGACGACAGCGTCAAACTGAAGTCCGGGAAAAGTTCAAGCAAGGTCGCCAAAGCGGTGGTGACGGGCGTTGCCGCCCGCGCGGCCAGCACGGGTAGCGGGTACGGCGGATGATCCGGCGCACCGTCACGCCCCGCCCGAACTGGGAGGCCAGATTGCAGGAGGTGGGCTTCACGTGGTTTGCGCCCACGCCAGAGCACCCGGTGCCGTACTGGAGCGAGGACGGGTACTACGCGTTCACGCCCGCGCAGATCGATCTCCTACGCGCGGCCAGTCAGGAACTCACGACCCTGGTGCTGGAGGCGACCGGGTACGCCATCGAACGCGGGCGACTGGCGGAACTGGGTATTCCCGCGTTCCTGCATAGCGCCGTGCGGGACTCCTGGGAGCAGGACGAGCCGACCGTGTACATGCGCCTGGACCTCGCCTACGACGGGCAGGGCGGCGTGAAGCTGCTGGAGGTGAACGCGCAGACGCCCACCAGTCTGCTGGAGGCGGCCGTCAGTCAGTGGCAGTGGCTCGAAGACCAGCAGGCGCGCGGCGAGCTGCCCGCCGGGGCGACGCAGTGGAACACCATTCACGAGGCCCTGACCGAACAGTGGGCGCACCTGAAAGCGGCGCGGGGGCTGACCGAGGTGGCGTTCAGCTCCGCCCGCGTGGAAGAGGACGCGGCGACCGTCACGTACCTGCGCGAACTGGCCGGGGCGGCGGGGCTGCGCACGTCGTTCATCTTCACCGAGGACCTGGGCACCAGCGCCGCCGAATCCTACCTGCTGGACACCTGGAGCCTCCCGCTGCGGCAACTGATGTGGCTGTGGCCGTTCGAGTTCGCGTGGGAATCCCGCGACTCGGCGTTCCTGGCGAGCACCGGCACGCGCTTCATCGAGCCGCTGTGGAAAGCTGTCACCGGCAGCAAGGGCCTGCTGGCGCTGCTGCACGAACTGAACCCCGGGCACCCGCACCTGCTGCCTGCCACGCTGAACCCCGGCGCGCTGGGTGCGAACGTGGTGCGCAAGCCGCTGTACTCCCGCGAGGGGCAGAACGTGCAACTGCCCGGCGAGGCCAGCACGCCCGGCGACTACGGCGACCTGCCCGTGGTCGAGCAGGCGTACACCGAACTACCCACGGCGCAGGCACCGGACGGGCCGCGCTACCCGGTGCTGGGCGTGTGGATCGCCGGGGACGAGGTGTGCGGCCTGGGCGTCCGCGAGGGCCGCTCCCGCGTGACGGACAACCGCGCGACCTTCGCCCCGCACGTGGTCGTGCCCGGATGAACGCGCCCACCACCTTCCGGCAGCGGCTGTACTCGTTCCTGGATCCCAGTGACGGGGCGGGCCGCGCCGAGCGGCTGTTCAACGCGCTGCTCGTCACGCTGATCCTCCTGACGATCGCCGTGACGATTGCAGGCACGGTCCCCGAGGTGCAGCGCGAGTACGGCCCGGTCATCCGTGTCTTCGACTACGTGTGCGCCTTCGTGTTCGGTCTGGAGTACCTGGGGCGGCTGTACGTCACGCCGCTGCGGCCCGGGTATGACGGCAGCTTGCGGTCGTACCTGCGCTACGCCACGTCGCCGCTGCCACTGATTGACCTGCTGGTGCTCGTCTCACTGATGGTGCCCGCCACGACCGCTCTGGCCAGCCTGCGCGGCCTGCGCCTGCTGAAGCTCCTGAGCCTGCTCAAGCTGGGCCGTTACTCGGATTCGCTGCAACTGATCGGGCGGGTCATCAGCCAGCGTGCAGGCGAGCTGCTGTCCACGGTCCTGATCGTGCTTGTGCTGGTATTCATCGCCGCCAGCCTGCTGTATCAGGTGGAATCCAGCGCCGGCACCAAAGGCTTCGAGAGCATCCCGCAGGCGCTGTGGTGGGCGGTCGTGACCCTCACCACCACCGGGTACGGCGACGTGTACCCCGCCACGCCCCTGGGCAAGGCGGCGGCCGGGCTGATCATGCTGTTCGGGGTGGGCATGGTGGCCCTCCCGGCGGGCATGATCGCCAGCGGTTTCGCCGAGGAACTCTCCCGCCTGCGCCAGCAGGAGACCGCGGCGGCCTGCTGCCCGCACTGCGGCAAGACTCTCGAATAACGGCGTAACGAATGGGGGCGACGGCAGATGACCGTCGCCCCCCGTCATTCCGTCGCTCAGCGGCGGCCTTTGACCAGCCAGGCGTGCTCCTCGATTCCGGCGGCCTGGTTGGCGGCGCGGGCCATGACGAACAGCAGGTCCGACAGGCGATTCAGGTACACCTGCACGTGCGTGTTGGCGTCCTCCTCGTGCAGCAGGCGGATCACCTCGCGTTCGGCGCGGCGGGCGACGGTGCGGGCCACGTGCAGGCTGGCGGCGGCGGGCGTGCCGCCGGGGTGCACGAAGCCCGTGAAGGGCGGCGCGGCCTCCTGGTAGCGGTCGATCATGGCCTCGATGAACGTGGCGTCCTGCTCGTCCATGCGGGTGATCTTCTTCTCGTACGTGGTGCCGCTGCGCGTGGCGAGGTCCGCGCCCACGTCGAACAGGGCGTTCTGCAGGTACTCCAGGTCGGCGTCCAGCGCCGGGTCGGGTTTGTGGCTGCGGGTGTTGTGCGCGCGGGCCAGTCCGATGGCGCTGTTGAGTTCATCGACGGTGCCGTACGCTTCCACGCGGATGTTTGCCTTGCTGACCCGGTCCGCGCCGTACAGTCCCGTGGTGCCGCCGTCGCCGGTCTTGGTGTAGAGCTTCATGCCCACAGGGTAGTGGATGGTGAACGGTTGATGGTTGATGGAAGGTCCGGCGACCCTCTATCAACCATCAACTGGCGGCGGTTCTTACCGTCCGGTGGATTCGGTCAGTTCCCGCAGGGTCGTGGCGATGTCGGGGCGCAGGTCGGCGGCGCGGTACCGCCACGTCCAGTTGTGGTCGCCGGTGGTGCCGGGGAGGTTCATGCGGGCGTCGGTGCTGAGGTTCAGGAGGTCCTGGAGGGGCACGATGGCCAGCGCGGCGCGGCTTTCGAAGGCCATGCGGGTCAGCTGGGCGGCGAAGGTGTCCTCGGTGGGGTCGCTGCTGGTGTACACACGGAAGTTGTGTTTTTCCTGCTCGGTGGCGTGCACCCACCAGCCGCGGGTGGTGTCGTTGTCGTGCGTGCCGGAGTACACGACCTGATTCTCGCGCAGGTTGTGCGGCAGGAAGTCGTTGACGCTGAAGTCGCCGCCGCCGAACGCGAACTGCAGGACGGCCATGCCGGGGAATTCGAAGTCGTCGCGGAGTTTCTCGACGTCGGGCGTGATGACGCCAAGGTCCTCGGCGATGATGGGCAGGATGCCCAGCGCCTCGCGGACGGCGGCGAACATCTCGTGGCCCATGGCGGGCACCCACTGGCCGTGGATGGCGGTGTCGGCGGGGAAGGGAATTTCCCAGCTGGCCGCGAACCCGCGGAAGTGGTCGATGCGGATCAGGTCGAAGAGGTTCAGGCTACCCTGGAAGCGGTCGATCCACCACTGGAATCCGGCGTCCTGCATGGCTTTCCAGTTGTACAGGGGGTTGCCCCACAGCTGGCCGGTCTCGCTGAAGTAGTCCGGGGGCACGCCGGCCACGACGGTGGGCTGGCCCTGGTCGTCGAAGTAGAACTGGTCGCGGTTGGCCCACACGTCGCTGCTGTCCATGGCGACGAAGATGGGAATGTCGCCGATGATCTGGATACCTTTCTCGGCGGCGTAGCGGCGCAGGACGTTCCACTGGCGGAAGAACAGGAACTGGATGAACTTCACGCGTTCAGTGGTACCGGTCAGCTGTTCGCGGGCAGCGCTCAGCGCTTCGGGGTGGCGGTCGCGGGTGGCGGCCTCCCAGGCGTTCCAGGGCAGGCCGCCGTGCGCGTCCTTGAGGGCCATGAACAGCGCGTAGTCGTCGAGCCACGCAGCCTGCTCCTTCTTGAACGCCTCGAAGTCGGCTTTCAGGTGCTGCGCGCCGCCGAAGGCGTAGTGGGCGTAGGCGCGGCCCAGCATCTGGTTGCGCCACACGTACTGCTGCCCGAAGTCGACCTTGTCGGCGTTGAAGTCCGGCAGGGCGTTGAAGTCGGTGTCTTCCAGCAGGCCGTGTTCGCGCAGGGCGGTCAGGTCGATCAGGTAGGGGTTGCCGGCGAAGGCGCTGAACGCCTGGTAGGGGCTGTCGCCGTAGCCGGTGGGGCCCAGGGGCATGACCTGCCAGTACTTCTGGCCGGCGCGCGCGAGCCAGTCCACGAAGGCGCGGGCGTGCGCGCCGAGTTCCCCGATGCCGTAGGGGCCGGGGAGGCTGGTGGGGTGCAGCAGAACGCCGCTGGATCGTGTGATGGTCATGGGAGAACCTCCTGGTGGTCGGCTGTGGGCCGCTGGCGCGTACGGGAACGGAATCGGGAACCTCTGCCAGGAATGGAAGTGATTCCACGTTGACTGTCAAGGATAGTACCGTGAAGGCGCGGGGCCGTCACCCCAGGTGAAGACCTCCCCAGGTCCAGCGGTCCAGTCAAATGGGCCAGTCAAGTGGGCCAGCCGGTCGGTTCAGGCAGGTGGCCCGGCACAGGGAGATGGGCGTCCTGTCCCGCCTGCACGCCCGGAATCCGCAGCAGAAAGCCCGGTCAACCCGTCTGTCTGGGCGACCGGGCAGCCCCGCCTACTTGGTGTTCAGGAAGTCCAGAATGGCGCGCGCTAGGGCCTGCGCCAGTTGTTCGCGGTACGCGGCGGAGGCCAGTCTGGGCCCCTCGACCGGGTGGGACCCAAAGCCCACCTCGACCAGAATGGCGGGCGTGGTGGGGTTACGGATCACGTAGAAGGCGTCGGTCTGCACGCCCCGGTTCACGGCTCCGGTCGCGGCGATCAGGCGGGACTGCACCTTCTGCGCCAGCTGACGGCTGAACGAGATCTTGGCCTGGGCCAGAATGTCACCCAGCAGGTTCTGCGCGGTGTTCGCCGCCTGACGGGTCAGCTGCTCGCCGAGGCTGCCGCCACCGTTTTCCTGCACGGCCAGGTTGCGGTTACTGCCGGCCAGCGGCTGCCCGAAGTAGTACGTCTCGATGCCCTGCGCGGACGCTCCGGCCGAGTTCACGTGAATGCTGACGAACGCGCTGACCTGCCCGTTATTCGCCAGCCGCGACCGGGCCTCCAGGTCGGCGCTCTTGTTGGTGCTCAGGTGCCGGTCCGTGGTGCGGGTCATGGTCACGTCCACCCCATGGCGTTGCAGTTCGGCGCGGGTGCGCAGAGCCACGTCCAGCGTGACGTCCTCCTCGGTGACCCAGCGGCTGACCATACCGGGATCGATGCCGCCGTGCCCGGCGTCCAGCACCACGCGCGGGCGGGTGGCGGCCGTACTGGCCGGGCGGGTCACGGCGACCGGGCGGGCGGCCGCCGCAGCCGGCGGGCGCGCCGCCGTGGCCGCTGCCGGAATGGCCGACGCGGCCGCGCTGGTGGGCACGTCGATCACCAGCCGCGCGGGCTGACCGCCACCGGCTGGCAGGACGCTGCTTCTGGCGCTGCTGTGCCCGGCGGCCAGCGTGACCGTGACCGTGCGGCCCGACACGGCGTACGCGGTGACGCCCGCCGCGTTCAGGGGGCCCTGTTCGCTGGGCAGCGACACGCCGAGTTTCACGGTGATGGATTGCGACGCCACCTTCGCGCTGACGCTGGGCGCGCCGCCCGAGGCGGGCAGGTCGAACACCAGTCGGGTGTACCCATCGTGGGAACCGACGCGGGGGGCCGCCTGCCCCGAGGTGAACAGGAGCGCGCCGGCCAGCGCGGCGGCGGTCAGCAGGGACCGCGTGGAGGGAACAATCTGACGCTTCACTGCGCGGAGTGTAGCGCCCACGCCCACCCAGCCGGGTGGGAACGCATGAGCCGGGACCGCCCCAGATGAGAAGGCCGCGCCGCGTTCCCCGGTCCGGGGCAGGCCACCTGAACCGAACCTGACGGGCCTCCTCACGCCGCTCAGCGCCCCGCCCGCTACGGTGGGTCTCATGAAGCGCACCCCCTCCCCCACCCTGACGCGTCTGCTGACCGGCACGCTGACGGCCCTGACCCTGGCCGTGGGCAGCGCGCAGGCCGTCACGTTCGGCGGCCTGAACGTCACGCCGCGCGGCCCGCAGAACCTGAACCTCGAAACCGGCGCGACCGACCTGCCGCAGGGCGGCACCGCCACCGACAGTCGCGGCGGCGTGAAACTGACGGCGGCCCGCATGCAATTGCAACCGGGGCAACTGCTGAGCGCGCAGGGCGCGACCATCACCACCCGGCAGGGCGGCACCCTGAAAGCCGCGCAGGTCACGTACGACCTGAAGGCTGGAACGGTCACCGCCACCGGGAACGTCACGTACGACGACGCCCGCTTCACGGCCCTCAGCGCGCCCAGCATGACCCTGAACGTCAAGACCGGCTTCGTGACCGCGCGCGGCGGCGTGAAGGCCAGCAAGCCCGCCATGACCGGCGCCGCGCTGGCCTTCGACCCCAGCACCATGCAGGCCATGCTGTCCGGCCCGTACCGCGTGAACCAGGGCACCCTGCGCGCCGACACGGCCGCCCCCGCTGGGCGCCTGCTGCTGGTGTTCAGCGCCCGCTCAGTCGTGCGCGCCACCGAGGACCCCGACAGCAGTAACCGCAACCGCTTCGAACCGTACCTGCGGTGAGTTGATGGTCGAAAGTCGATGGTTGATGGAGGGGCGTTCCTTCCATTAACCATCGACTTTTAACCTGTGCCCTGCTTACGCGTTGGGTTTCAGGAGGTGGCCGAGGCAGTGGCCGTAACTGACGCCCTGCTGCGCGTCGATCACGAGGTCCTGCACGCTGAACTCCTGCAACACGCCCAGCATGGCGTCGCGCATGCGGGTGTAGATGGTGGTGCGGGCGTGGCAGCGGTCCTCCTCGGGGCAGTGCTCGTGCCAGTTGAGGCTGATACAGGACAGCGGCGCGACCGGCCCGTCGATGGCGCGCACGACCTCGCACAGGCTGATCAGCTGCGGGCGGCGCGACAGCGCGTAGCCGCCGCCGATGCCTTTCTTGCTCTTCACGACGCCCTTGGCGGTCAGGGCCGCCAGGATGCGCACCAGGTAGGGGCGGTGAACGCCGGTCGATTCGCTGATTTCCTCGCTGGACACCCAGCGGGCCGGGTCCTGGGTGCCCAGGAATCCCAGTGCCTGAAAGGCGTACACGTCGGTGGCTGAAAGCCGCATGGCAGGCAGTGTACCGCGCCGCGCGCCCACACCACCCCAGGGTATGAGGTTGGGGGAGTGGGGACTTCAGTCGAGGGTTGTCAGTCCCGCATCAACCCTCGGCGCCGTACCGCTGCTGGAGGTACGCCAGCGCGACGGGGTCCACCTGACCGCCGGGCACCCAGCGTTCCTCCAGGTTCTCGGTGCCGAACAGTGCCCAGGCGGCCGCTTCGGTGTCGGCATCCCAGGGTCCGGCGGGCAGAGCGGCTGCGTGCCCCTGGCGGATCAGCAGGGCCCGCAGCCAGTCCAGCTGCTCCGGCGTGAGGGGACGGGTGGTTTCGGGGCGGGTGAACAGCAGGTCGTGCACGTCGAGCAGGCGGGCCAGTTCCGCGCAGGGGGCGGCGTGGTCGTCGGCGCGCAGGTTCACCCAGTCGTCGGTCAGGCCCCCGTAGCCGCGCCCGGGTCCGGCGCACAGCAGGGCGGCCGACTGACGACCCCGGCTGTCCCCTCCGGCCGCGTCGCCGGCCATCAGGGCGGCCAGCAGGCGGCGCGGCAGGGGCAGGTCCGTTCCGGCTTCCCAGGCGGCGCGCATGGCGGTCACGACGCCCGCCCCGGCCAGGATGTTGCCCTGGATCGCCACGTCCGGCGCGGCGTACCCGCCCGCCCAGGCGTGGCAGCCGGGGCCGGTGAAGGTGGCGCTGCCGCCGCTGGCGGCTACCAGCCCGAACTGCCGCTGCGCGATGCCGGGGTCGGTCGCCTGGAAGTGCGCGCTGACCGCCTGCGCGTCCAGGCCGCTGCTCAGCAGGCGCAGGCCTTCCGGGCCGAAGGTGGGGTTCACGTAACTCTGGGTGGCGACGGCGCCCACGCCGCCCTGCACGAACGGCACCAGCGCGCCCACGGCCAGGAATTTGCTGGCGACGGCCACGCCCAGGTCGCCCGTGCGGGCGTCACGGCCCACGATGGAAAAGGTCATGCGTGTCAGGGTAGCGTCTGCGCGGGGGCGTCCGGTCAGGGTGCGTGGACGGGCCGGAGGGCAGATGCGGTAGCCTCGGACCCGATGAACTTTGCGCAGGCTGTCACCGACCGAACCCGCCGCCTGAACACCCGCCTGTGCGTGGGCCTGGACCCCCGCCTAGGCGAGTACCGAGACGCCGCGCACCTGCGCGCCCACACGCTGGACGTGCTGGAGGCAACCGCACCGTACGCCGCGTGCGTCAAGCCGCAACTGGCGTTCTACGAGGCGCTGGGCCTGGAAGGAATGCGCATTCTGGAGGACGTGTGCGCGGCCGCCCGCACGCTGGGCCTGCCCGTGCTGCTGGACGCCAAACGCGGCGATATCGGCAGCACCGCGCAGGCGTACGCGCAGGGCTGGCTGACCGGACGGCACGCGGGCACGGCCCTGACCGTCAATCCCTTCCTGGGCTTCGAGACCCTGACGCCGTTCGTGGAGACGGCCCGCGTCAGTGGCGGCGCGGTGTTCGTGCTGGTCAAGACCAGCAACCCCGGACAGGCGGACCTTCAGGGGCACGGCGTCAGCGAACGCGTGGCCGACGAGATCACGCGCCTGAACGCCGCCGAGGACGGCGAGTACGCCAGTGTCGGCGCGGTCGTGGGCGCCACGCACCCGCAGGATCTCGCGGCGTTCCGCGCCCGGATGCCGCGCGCCCTGCTGCTGCTGCCGGGCCTGGGCGCGCAGGGTGCCACGGCGGCGCAACTGGCCCCCGCCTTCGATGCGGGCGGAACCGGGGCGCTGGCCAGCGCCAGCCGGGGCGTGCAGTACGCGCGGGGTCTGGACGTACCGGCCAGCGTGCAGGCCGCCCGTACCTTCCGCGACGAACTGAACGCCGCACTGGCCTAAGCGGGCAGCGTCATACGGATTCCGTCTGTTTCGTTGACAACCCGGAAACGCACCGGGTTGCCAACTCCACGCCCGGAGGGGCGTTTCTCTCCCACTCGCATCCGCTCGGATTGAATGGCTTACAGAGCCATTCAATCCGAGTCCGTATCACTCCACGGGCGGGTGCTTCTCGGCGGGTTGCAGGCTGAGCAGCAGGGCGGCCCCGATGACCAGGGCGGCGCCCAGCAGGGCCAGTGGCGCGGGACGCTCTCCGAACAGTGCGGCGGCCAGCGCGGCGGCCACGACGGGTTCCAGGCTGGCGATCACGCTGGCGCGCGTGGCGTTCAGGCGGCGCAGGCCCGCGCTGTACGCCAGGTACGCCAGGTACGTGCTGAAGAACGACAGGGCGATCAGGCTGCCCCAGGCGGGCGCGGTCTTGGCGCTGAACGTCACGAACGGCAGCAGGCACACGGCCCCCACGGGCAGCGCGACGGCCAGCAGCGCGGGCGGCGCGTACCGGTCGAAGAAGGCGCGGCCGTAGATGTAGTACAGCGAGTACGTGAACCCGGCCGTCAGGCCCAGGCCCAGCGCGGCCGGGCTGACGGTCACGCCCTGCCCCCCGCCCAGGCTGATCAGGCCGATGCCGCCCAGCGTGCCGCCGATGGCGAGGGCCTCGCGCCGGCCCAGGCGTTCGCGCCACGCCGCCCAGCCGATCAGGGCGACGAAGGCGGGCGCGGTGTACAGCAGCACGCTGGCGAGGCTCGCGCCGCCCGCCCGGACGGCCAGCTGGTAACTGCCGTAGAACACGCTGACGCCCGCCACGCCGAACGCGGCCGTGACGAGCAGGTCCCGGCCGCGTGGCAGGGGCGCGCGGATCACGGCCGTGTGCAGCGCGTACAGCCCTCCGGCCAGGGCGGCGCGCCAGAACGCGACTTCCAGCGGGGCGATCCCGGCCGCCTGCGCCTGCTTGCCCAGGATGCCCAGCAGGCCCCACAGGACGGCGGCGGTCAGGATCAGCAGCGGCGCGGGAATCAGGGCGCGGGGCGCGGCGGTCATGAACGGGACGGGCCGCGCCACACGACGGCGGTGGCGATCACGGTGATCAGCAGTCCCAGGCCGCCCAGAACGATCAGGGCGATGCTGACCCAGTCGCGCGTTTCGCCCACGGCGGCCAGGGTGTCGTTCGTGAAGGCCTGCGTGTCCCCGGCGGCGGCCAGCACGTCGACCGGGGTGGGTGCGCCAGTCCGGCCGGCCTGAAGCGCGGTCGGCTGGGTGCCCGGCCCGGGTTTCAGGAGTCCGCCCGCGGACAGGGGCGTGTACACGCTGTTAGTGACCCAGTAGCCGTAGTTCCCGGTGGGCACGGCCGTGTCGATGATCAGGCTGGTGCCCTGCACCTGCACGGTCGGGGCGGCGCGGGTGGTCAGGGTGCCCAGGGTGTTCGCTTCGTGCAGGGTGGCGCCGGTGCCCGTGACTCGCAGGTGGTACTGCCAGCCGCCCTGCTCGCGGACGCGCAGGCCAGTATCGGCCAGCACCTGCTGCCCGCCCAGCGCACCCTTGATAAAGATATCGGTGACGCCGGCGCTGAAGCCGCTGGGGGCGTTCCAGGGGTTGCCCATCTGCCCGAAACTGACGGTAAAGCGCATGGTGTCGCCGCTGCTGTCGGCGGCGAAGGCGCGCAGGTCCAGCATCTCGGCCGTGACGGCAGGCCGGGTGGGAAGGATGTACCCGCCGTCACCGCGCGCGTCTCCGGCGGGGTCGGCGATGGTCAGCTGGGAGGCGAGCAGCGGGATGGAGAGCATGGGCAACAGCACGCACGGCAGTATAGGCGGCGCTGCGGGCGCTGCGTGTGGGCCGCGTGCGCCCGCACAGGCGCGGGCCCGGAGCGCCGCCGACGGGCGCCGACTGTGGGGGCCTGACGGCGGCAAGTACAAGTACAGGTGAATTGAACGGCTTGACAGGCCGTTCAATCGGAGTCCGTATTACAGGCGCACGAGGTCGTCGCGGTGCACGGCTTCCGGGCCGTACGTGAAGCCCAGCAGGCCCTCGATGTCGCGGGAGTGGTGCCCGGCCAGGCGGGTCAGGTCCGCCGAGGCGTAGCGGGTCAGGCCGCGCGCGATCTCGTGGCCGTCCGGGTCGATCAGGCGGATGGTGTGCCCCCGCCGGAAGGTGCCCTCGACCTGCGTGATCCCGGCAGGCAGCAAGCTCCCGCCGCGTTCGCGGACGGCGCGGGCCGCCCCGGCGTCCAGCAGGACGCGCCCGGCGGCGATCTCGGCCAGAATCCAGCGTTTGCGGGCTTCCAGGCGGGTGCCGGCGGCCAGGAAGCGGGTGCCGATGGCCTCGCCGCCCACGATGCGGACCAGGGCGTCCGGCGCGTCACCGGGCGCGATCACGACGGGGGTGCCGGCGCGCGTGGCGATCTCAGCCGCCTGGATCTTGGTGTGCATGCCGCCCGTGCCGCGGTGCGATCCGGCCCCTCCGGCGCGGGCCCAGACGTCCGGGGTCACGCGTTCCACGATCGGGATCAGTGTGGCCGTGGGGTCGCTGCGGGGGTCGGCGGTGTACAGGCCGGGCGCGTCGGTCAGGATGACCAGCAGGTCCGCCTCGGTCAGGTTCGCCACGAACGCCGAGAGGGTGTCGTTGTCCCCGACCTTGATCTGCTCCAGCGCGACGGCGTCGTTCTCGTTGATGATCGGCATGACGCCCCGCGCGAGGCAGGCGTCCAGGGTGGTGCGGGCGTTCAGGTAGCGGGTGCGGTCACGGAAGTCGTCGGCGGTCAGCAGGACCTGCGCGACCGGCAGGCCGTACAGGTCCGCCAGTTGCGCGTACGTGTGCATCAGGCGGCCCTGCCCGACGGCGGCCAGCAGTTGCTTCTCGGCCAGGGTGCGGTCGCGCGGCGGGAAGCCCAGCGCCTCCCAGCCGGCCAGGACGGCGCCGCTGGTGACCAGGACGGCCTCGTGCCCGGCGGCGCGCACGGCGGCCAGGCCGCGCATCAGGTCCACCAGTCGGGGGCGGTGCAGGCGGTCCGTGCCGGCGGTCAGGACGCTGGTGCCGAGTTTCAGTACTACGCGCATACCAGCGCAGGATACGCGCCGCGCCGGGCCGCCCCTGCCGCGCACAGGCAGACAGACCCCGCGTGACCCGCCGCGCCCTGCCTTCCGTCAGGTTCCGGTCAGAGTGCAGGCGCTATGAACAGGGCAGTGTTGAAACGTGACCTTCTTTTCGCTGTGATGGGCGGCGCGGCGCTCCTGACGGGCGTGGCGGCCGCGCAGACGGACCCGCCCCGGCCTGCACCGGACCCGGCGCTGGGGCCGCTGGAGGGCGTGCGGCGCTTCATGACGTCCTTTCAGCCGGCGCCGGGCGAGGCGTCCCTGCTGGCCTACGCCCGCCAGGAGGGGCTGGACTGGGCGGCCACGCAGAACCTGTTCGGAACGCAACTGACCGATCCGGGCAACCACTACCTGGAGTGGCGGGGCCTGAGTAACCGCGCGGGCGGCGCGGTGTTCACGACCGTGCGGGCCGCGACGTTCCTGCGCGCCGGGCAGGCGCTGCTGGTCCTGAATCGCGAGTGGTGCGCGGCCGGGCAGTGTCAGGTACGGCACGTGTTCGCGTGGCAGAGTGCGGGCATGTGGAAGGTCGTGCCGGAGGCCAGCGTGATTCCGGCCCTGCGTGACGAGGAGTTCACCGTGGGCCGCGCGCCCGCGTGCCTGCGCGGCGTGCCGCTGGGCGTGCAGTACCTTCCGGCGCGGCTGGGCACGACCCTGAACGTGCTGCCGCTGGTGCCGGAAGCCGCGCGGCGGGCCTGTGAGGCGGCGGGCGTGAACCTCAGCGCCGCGACCCGGCCTGTCACGCTGAACTGGACCGTCTCGGTCGGCAAGTTCCGCCGCTGAGCCGCAGAGCAGCAGGGTTCACCGCAAACAAGCGTCAAGCGCCAGACACACGGCGTTCTGGCGCTTTCACTCTCCTGAAAAGGCGGCGCTTTACTGTCCGGCGGTGTCCTGCGCGGCGAGGTGATCCACGACCGAGCGCAGGGCCAGTTCGAACTCGCTCTGGAAGGTCCACTGGGCGTCCTGGGTGGGTTCGCCGGTCTGGGGGTCCAGGCCGGGCAGGGACTCGCTGAACTGCTGCCAGCCGATCGCCACGGCGTACAGGTGCCGCAGGATGCGCAGCGTGGTGGGCGGGCTGTACGGCATGTGCTCGACCAGTCGGCCCAGCTGGGCGTCCAGGTCGCGGCGGAATTCGGTGGCCAGTTCCGGGCGCACGTTGCGTTCCAGCACGGTGCCCAGCAGCACCAGCAGGCGGCGCAGCGGGGTCAGGGTCTCGCTGGAGTCCAGCAGGGCGTCGCTGACCTGGGTGGGCGTGCGGGGCTGGCGTTCGCGCAGAATCTCGGCGGTGCGGGTGATCCAGGCGTTCAGGTGTTCGCTGAGCAGCGCCAGGAACAGTTCTTCCTTGGTGTCGAAGTACAGGTACAGGGTGCCCTTGGCCAGCCGGGCTTCGCGCGCCACCTGATTCATGCTCAGGTCGGCGTAGGCGGTGGTGGTCCAGAGGCGTTCGGCCGCACGCAGGATGTCGTCCCGGCGGCGGTTCTTTTCTTCTGCGCTGCGGGCGCGGGCGGGGCGGGGGGCGTCAATGACCATCTGGACAGAAGATAGGCCTACGCTGTGGCGGCCGCTGTGAAGGTCTTCACGTATCCCCCCCCAGGGGATCAGAAACCACCCGAAATGAGCCTTTTTACATCAAACGACACCGGTTGGTTAAGACCACCTGTAGACCTCGACTACCGTTCCGGGCAGCACACCCCCGGTCAAACGACCGCCCGCCGCACCCACAGGCAAATCGGTATGCTGTCCCGGACGCCCGCCGCCCGGCCCCCCAACTCCCCTCTCACGATCGGATTCCCAGATGCCCACACCAGATTCCCCCACCCCGGCCCACGACACCCCGGCTCACGACACCCCGGCCCAGGACACGGCCACTGCGCCCACGCTCCTGACCGGCGCCCTGACCGGCAAGGCGCTGGCCGATCAGGTCACGCGCGGCGTGAAGGCCGACCTGCACGCCTGGGAGTTCCGCCCGCACCTCGTCAGCGTGCTGGCCAGCGGCGACCCGGCCTCCCGCGTGTACGTGGACAGCAAGGCCCGCCGCGCCGAACGCCTGGGCGTGCAGTTCACCGCCCGCGACCTGGGGGACACCCTGACCGACGCTGCCCTGCACGCCGCGCTGGACGAACTGTCCGCCGATCCTGGCGTGCACGGCATCATGCTGGAACTCCCGCTCGCCCCCGGCCTGGACGCCGACGCCGCCCTGCTGCGACTCGCGCCCCGCAAGGACGTCGAGGGCCTCAGTCCCGCCAACCTCGCCCTGATCGCCGCCGGGCGTGAGGCCGAGGCGCTGCTGCCGCCCACGCCGCGCTCTATCCGCTTCCTGCTGCGCGCCGCGCTGGGTGACGACCTGCGCGGCCTGAATATCGCCGTGATCGGCCCCGGACGTACCGTGGGCCGCCCCCTGACCTTCATGCTGAACAACCGGGGCGCGACCGTCACGCTCTGCAACGAACACACCCGCGACCTGGGCCGCGTGCTGGCCCCCATGAACGCCATCGTGGTCGCCGTGGGCCGCGCCGGACTGCTGCGCCCGGAACACGTGCAGCCGCACCACGTCGTGATCGACGCCGGCATCAACGTGCAACCCGGCGGGGTCGTTGGGGACGCCCTGCCGGACCTGCCCGTGCACGCGCAGTCACCCGTGCCGGGCGGCGTGGGCCCACTGACCAGCGCCCTGATGTACCAGAACCTCGTGCGCGCCGTGAAACTCCAGCGCGGCGAGCCCGTCGAGTGACGCCGCAACACACGACCCGCGTGGCGTTCATGACCGACGCGCCGCGCGTGGCAGGCAGCGAGGTCTGGCTGCTGGACGTGCTGCCGCTGCTGCCCGCGCACGGCCTGAACCCCACGGTGTTCCTGCCGCACGGCGAGGCGCTGGATGAACTCGCCCGCCGCTTCGGGGAGGCCGGGGTGCCCGCCCGGCGGTACGACGACCTGAAGGCCATCACGGCCGACCTGAACAGCTTCGACCTGCGGGTCGTGCAGGCCTGGGACCCCGGCACGTACCGCGCACTGGACACCCTGCGCGCCCCCCGCGTGGCCGTGGTGCACGATCAGCTGGACTACCACTACCCGGCCGGACTGAAGGGCTGGTACCGGCAGGTGTACCGCGCGACCAAACTGGGCGGCCTGCGCCGCGCCGATTCGGTCGTGACCGTCTCGCAGTGGGGGCAGGCCTTCTTGCAGGGCACCATGGGTCTGCCCCGCGTGGGCGGCCTGACGAACGGCGTGAACCCGGACCGCTACCAGCCCGCCCCGCCCGCCGGGCGCGCCGCACTGCGCGCCCGCCTGGGCTTCAGCGGCTTCACGGTGCTGGTGCCCGGCCGGTTCGCACCGGAGAAGAACCAGCTGGCGGCCGTGCTGGCGGCCCGGCACGCTCCGGACCTGAACTTCGTGTTCGCGGGCGACATGGATTCCAGCGTGGGAAGCGCGGCCCGCACCCTGACCCGCGCGCTGCGCCTGCGCAACGTGACCTTCCTGGGCCGCCGCTGGGACCTGCCGGACCTGTACCGCGCCGCCGACGCGCTGCTGCAACCCACCCTGGCCGAGAACCAGTCGCTGGTCACGCTGGAGGCCATGGCGTCGGGCCTGCCGGTCGTGACCACGCCCATTCCGGCGCAGGCCGAACTGATCCGCGACGGCGTGGACGGCCTGCTGGTCCCGCCCGTTCCGCACCTGCTGGCGCGCGCCCTGCGGGCCATGGCGGCCCACCCTGACCGCACGGCGCAGTTCGGAGTGCAGGCCCGCCAGCGCGTGCTGGAGCGGCACACCCTGACCGGCACGGCGGCGCAGGTGGCGGCGCTGCTGCGCTCCTGCCTGCCGGACTGATCAGGCCAGACTGACCGGATTCACCGGCCCCGTTCCCTTCAGGCGCTCAGGAAGGCGCTGACCAGTGTGGGCAGGGGGCCGGGGTCCATCAGGAAGGCGTCGTGCCCGTGAATGGAGTTCAGTTCAAGGTAACGGGCGCGGGGCAGCAGGGCCGCGCCGGCCTTCACCTCGGCGGGGGGGTACAGGACGTCGCTGCTGATCCCGACGACCAGGGTGGGCGTCTGGATGGTGCGCAGGTCGTCGTCGGTGGGCTGGAAGGCGTCCATGGCGCCGGTCAGGGCCACGTAACTGCGTTCGCAGAAGCGCGCCTGGAGTTTCTCACCGTGGTGGTGCAGGTAACTGGTGATGGCGGGCAGTCCGGGCACGCGCTGGCCGGTCTGCGTGACGGCGAAACTGTCGGGGCTGCGGTACGAGAGCATGGCGATCTGCCGGGCGACGTTCAGGCCTTCCCCGCCGGGCGCGGCGCGGATGGCGCTGCGGGCGGCGGTGTTCAGGCCGATGGCCCACGGCGAGTGCCGCGCCGGGGCGCCGATGATCACGGCGCGTTCCACGAGGTCCGGGCATTCCAGCAGCCAGGCGTAGGCGAGCATGCCGCCCATGCTGGCGCCCACGATCCGCACGCGGGTCACGCCCAGGTGTTCGAGCAGCGCGCGGCCGGTGCGGGCCATGTCGCGCAGGGTCAGGGGCGCGTCGGCCCCGGCCACGCGGGGCAGGTCGGCGGGACCGGTCGTACCGGCGCAGCCGCCCAGCACGTTCGCGCAGATCACGTAATCACGCGTGGGGTCCAGGGGGCGGCCCTCGCCCAGGAAGTCCGGCCACCACTCGTGCACGGCGCTCGTGCCGGTCAGGGCGTGCAGGACGAGGGTGGCGGTGGGTTGCGGCGTGCCGTACGTGTGGTACGTGACGGTCACGTCGTTCACAGGCTGTCCGCAGTCGAGCAGCAGGGGCGCGTGCCGGAACAGACGGGCAGTCTGCGCGGCGGGGGTCAGGTCAGGCTGGCCCGCCTGACATCGGTCCGTGGCGGCCGTCCCGTCGTCCGCTTCGGCGGTCGCGGGGACCGGGAGGTGGACCTGGGCCGGGTGCGTCTGGGCGGTCACTGCGCCACTCCTGGTTGCGCGGCTTCCGGCTGAACGGCTTCCGCTTCGGTCAGCGCGGCGGCCAGCGCCTGCGCGAAGTCGTCGCGGATGTCGTCGATGTGCTCGATGCCCACCGACACGCGCACCAGTCCGGGCGTGACGCCCGCCGCCGCCTGCGCCTCGGCACTCAGCTGGCTGTGGGTGGTGCTGGCCGGGTGAATGACCAGCGTGCGGGTGTCCCCGACGTTCGCCACGTGCTGCGCGAGGTTCACGGCGCGGATGAACGCCTCGCCCGCCGCGCGCCCGCCACGCAGTTCGAAGGTCAGGACCGCGCCCGCCCCGCGCGGCAGGTAATGCTGCGCGCGGTCGTAGTGCGGGTGATTACTCAGGCCGGGGTACGTGACGCGCGCCACGTCCGGGTGGGCTGCCAGCCACGACGCGAGCGCCAGGGTGTTCTGCGCGTGCCGCTCGGCGCGCAGGCTCAGGGTCTCCAGGCCCTGAATGAACTGCCACGCCTGCTGCGGGGCCAGGGTGGGGCCCAGGTCGCGTAGGCCCTCGGTGCGGGCGCGGGTGATGAACGCCACGTTCGGCAGGCCCAGCGGGTTACCCTCCCCGAACGTCTCCCAGAAGTTCAGGCCGTGGTAACTGGGGCTGGCCTCGGTCATCAGGGGGTAACGGCCGTTGCCCCAGTCGAAGGTGCCGCCGTCCACGATCACGCCGCCGATGCCGTTGCCGTGCCCGCCGATCCACTTGCTGGCCGAGTGCAGCACCACGTCCGCGCCGTGCCGCAGCGGCTGGCAGTAGTACCCGCCCGCGCCGAAAGTGTTGTCCACGAACACCGCGACCCCCTGGGCGTGCGCGGCGGCCGCGATCGCCTCGAAATCCGGGATGTTCAGGGCCGGGTTCCCGATGGTTTCCAGGTACACGGCGCGGGTGTGGTCGTCGATCAGGGCCGTGAATTCCTCCGGGCGTTCCTCACGGCTGGTGAAGCGCACCTCGATCCCCAGGCGGCGTAGGGTCACGCGGAACTGGTTGACGGTCCCGCCGTACAGGTTCGGGCTGGACACGATGTTATCCCCGGCCTGCGCGACGTTCGTGATCGCCAGGAACTGCGCGGCGTGCCCACTGGCGACCGCCAGCGCGCCCACGCCACCCTCCAGGGCCGCGACCCTCTGCTCGAACACGGCGTTCGTGGGGTTCATGATGCGGCTGTAGATGTTCCCGAACGCCCGCAGGCCGAACAGGTCGGCGGCGTGCTCGGGGGACTGGAACACGTAACTGTTCGTGGCGTAGATGGGCGTCTGCTGCGCCCCGGTGGTCGGGTCCGGCTGCTGACCGGCGTGAACCTGCAACGTTTCAAATTTGTGCGCCATGACGTGCGCCTCCTCGGTGGGGACCGTGGGACGCCGCCTGTGTAAAAGGACCGCGCCCCTGCTCGTGGGTTGCGAGAAGGGGCGCTGAAACGAATCAACCGCGTGACCTTCCCTCTTGGTCCCTCCCGGCGGTCATCGTTGACCCGCGGCGGATGGGCTGGCCTTGGCACCGTGACGCGATGAGGTCCGGTTGCCGCGCCGTCTACGAGCCAGTTCTCTCGGGCGCTCTGAAGTGGGTCGCTCCACGCAGGAGCTACCGCGCAGCCTAGCGTCCCGGGCCGCCCAGGGTCAAGGGCGTAGAGACCGGGAGCGCGGGGCAAAAGCGGCAGGCCGCCATGTGGTTGGCGGGTCAGCCGGGCTGCGCCGCGCAGTCGGGGCACTGGCCGTACAGGGTGACCTCGTGGGCGCGGACAATGAATCCGCCGGGGTAGACGGTGCCGCTGGGCAGTGCGACCGGGCAGGTGTGCAGCGTGAAGACGCGGCCGCAGTCCTGGCAGGAGAAGTGGTGATGGTGGCCCTGGCCGCTGGCCTCGTAGAGGGTTTCGCCGTCGAGCGTGACGGGGTGGATGCGGCCCTGGTCGGTCAGGAGTTTCAGGGTGCGGTACACGGTGGCGATGCCCAGGCCCGGCAGGTCGCTCCGCGCGCGGTCGTGCACGTCGGCAACGGCCAGTGGTCCCTGGGCGGCCTGCATGATGCGGGTGATCACATCGCGCTGGCGGGTGCTGCGGGTGGCGGTCATGGCCGCAGGCTAGCACTCCTGATCGGGGCGTATCAAAAAGCAGCCCACCTTTGATGGGTGGACTGCTGGATGGGCGGCAGCGGTGTTCAGCGGCGGTTGGGGTTGCCCATCTCGTCGGGCGCGATGGGGCTGCCGACGGCTTTGGCGTCCACATGGCTGGCCGGGGCGGGTTTCACGCCGGGGTGCGCCGGGGTACCCAGTGCGGGGGGCACGCTGCCCTCGGCGGGCGCCTGCTGCGCGTAGCTCTGCACGGACTGGGCGGCGGGCGCGGTCTGCTGGCCGGCGGGGGCCTTGGTGAAGTTCACGGCGGCGGTGGAGGGAACGCTGCCCAGGGTGCTGGCGGCGCTACGGGCGGGCGTGCCGGTGGCACGGGCGGGCGCGGCGGGCTTACCGCTGCCGGCTGGCTGTCCGGATTTCTCCAGCATGCTGTCCGCAAACTGTTCCAGGCGGGGAGTGACCACGCGGTCCATGACGGTCTTGAAGGCCAGGGTGCCCAGCGTGGCGACGAGTGCGCCGCCCACGCCGCCGCTACCCTTGTGGGACTTCTGCGCTTTCATGAGGGCTTTCTGGTGTTTGGCGGGGCTGGCGGCGTCCACGTACACTTTCTTGCTGCGCTTGAACTGCCGGCCGACGACCATGCCGATCACGGCGCCCACGGCGGACGCGCCACCGAGCATCTTCAGCGGGTCTTTTTGCAGGTTGACCTGCAGGCTGGCCTGCTGGGTCAGGGCGTCCACGCTGTTTTTCAGGCGTTCACGGGCTTCCTCGCGTTCCGTGAGGTACTCGGCCATCAGGACTGCCCTCCTTTTTTCATGTCGTCGCGGAAGGTCGCGGCGGTGCTGACGGGAATGCCGGGGGCGTCTTTCAGCACGACGGGTTCCTGAAGGTTGGGGTCGTGGTGGTGCCCGTGGGTGCCACCGCGGTGGCCTTCACCAGCGTCGCTGCCGTCGATCTGCTTGTTCAGGCCGCTGCCGTAGTTGGCGGGTTCGCCGCCGGGTTTGCTTTCGTACACGGGGACGGTGATCTCGCCGCCTTCGATGCGGACGGTGGCGGTGCCGCTGCCCTCGCGGGTCACGCGGTTCTCGCCGGCGGCGTGGTTGCTGGCGTCCCGCCCGATGTCGACGCGGGGGCCGTTGGGGTTGTAGGCGTCACGCTCGGTGGAGCCGCCGGTGCTGTGGGTGCCGGCGTTGTGCGTCATGTGGCTGGCTGCGCCGGTGGCGGGGATGGCCTTGCTGGTGCCGGAGCTGACGGCCGGGGCGGTGTCGCTGTCGGTATCGGAGCGGCGGGAGCGGGGTTCGTTCATCTGCACCTCGGTGCCGAGTTTCTTGATGCCCAGGAAGATCAGTGCGCCGGTCACGGCGAAGCTCAGCAGGGCGATGATCAGCGCGGCGGCCCACGCGCCCAGGCCCAGGCGCATCAGGCCGTAGAACACGGCCAGGATGATGAAGACCAGACCCAGGATCAGCGGGCCGGTGGAGGCCAGCAGCAGCACGGCGCCGATGCCCTTGGCCTTGGCGATTTCTCCGGCTTTGCGGGCCACGGCGTTGATCTCGGATTTCACGAGGGTCAGGCCAGCGTCGAACACGTCGACCAGCGCGCCCCCCATACTCTTGCGTTCTTCCATGCTTTCCCTCCAGGTACCCTCACGAAACGTGAACAGCGGGCCTCAATGCTTATCAGCATAATGAACCCTGTGAGCCGCTCTGTGCAGGGACAAGAAAATCTCAACCCGGACCCATCTTCCGGCGCGGGCGGTTCCGGGCCGCTGCTCAGCGCCGCGCAGCGCAGCAATCTGCTGCCACTGACCGCCGCCGGGTACGCGTGGTGGCGCGCGCGGTCCCTGCGGTCGCTGGGCGCGGATTTCACGCTGGAGCGCGAGGCGGCGCTGTTCCGGGCGCTGTGCCGCCCGCAGGCCGGTCAGGACTGGCTGGACGTGGGCACCAGCGCGGGCTTCTACGCGGGCGTGCTGGCCCGCGCGGACTGCCGGGTGCTGGCTGTGGACCTGAGCGCCCCGATGCTGCGTGAGGGAGCGAAGCGCGAACCGGACGCCCGGATCGACTGGGCGCAGCTGAACATGGAGCGTAGCGACCTGCCGCCCGCCTCGTTCGACGGGGTGACGGTCGGCGCGACCCTGAACGAGACGCGCGGCCCGGCGGCCCTGCTGGCCGAGTGCGCGCGGGTGCTGCGGCCCGGCGGGCAGTTGTGGCTGATGTACCTGCGCCGCACGGGCGGACCCCTTCAGGCGGTGTTCGAGCGGCCGAAGGCGGGCGGCCTGAACTTCCCGGACCCCGCGTGGGTGGGGCGGCACCTGCCGGGCCTGATCCGCACGGACGGCCTGAGTGCGGGGGCCGTGCAGTTCGAGCGGTACGTGAAGGGCACCGACCCGCAGGGTGCCCATGGGGCCGCCGGCCGTGGCGTGTGGGAAACTCTGTAAGAATGCGTGACGTTTCCCCCACAGGCGGCCCCTACACTCGGGAGCAAGGAATCCAACCGTGACTGACGTGACCTTCACTCCCCCTACTGGCACCGCCCTGATCCAGGCGGTCGCGCACTGCCAGGACATCACGCGGGAGCACAGCAAGACCTTCTATCTTGGCTCGCGGTTCTTTCCGGCGCAGCAGCGCCGGGCCGTGTGGGCCGTGTATGCCGCCTGCCGCGACGGCGACGATATCGTCGACGAGCGCAGCGGTGAGGCGGCCCGCGCCGGACTGGACGACTGGTGGGCGCGCACGCAGGCGGCTTTCGCGGGCCGGCCCGGTGAGCATCCCATCGACACGGCCCTGTCGTGGGCAGCGCTCAGTTACCCCATTCCGCTGTCCGCCTTTGCCGAGCTGCACGACGGACTGCGCATGGACCTCGCCGGGCACGAGTACCGGACGATGGACGACCTGATCCTGTACTGCCGGCGCGTGGCGGGCGTGGTGGGGTTCATGATCGCGCCGGTCAGCGGGTACAGCGGCGGCGAACGCACCCTGCACGCCGCGCTGATGCTGGGGCAGGCCATGCAACTGACCAACATCCTGCGTGATGTGGGCGAGGACCTGCGCCGGGGCCGGGTGTACCTGCCGGAAACGCTGCTGCTGCAGTACGGCGTGACCCGCGCCGACCTGGAACGCGGGGTGGTCACGCCCGGGTACCGCGCGCTGATGGAGCACCTGTCGGGACTGGCGCGGGACTGGTACGCGCAGGGCCGCGCCGGAATTCCCTGCCTGCACGGCAGCGCCCGGCTGGCCGTGGCGACGGCCGCGCGTGCCTACGAGGGCATTCTGGACGACCTGGCGCGCAACGACTTCGATAATTTCGGCCGGCGGGCGCACGTGAGCGGCACGCGCAAACTGATGATGCTGCCGCGCGCGTGGTGGGAGTTACGGTCGGCCCCTGTTCCCTGAGCTTCCCGCGCCGCCAGTCACCCCAGTCCAGGCCAGTTCATTTCAGCGCCGTTCATCAACGCCAACTTCATCCATCCTGATCACGCCGCGCTGAGCGGCGGAGGTACTTCCATGACTGCTTCCACGGTTTCCACTACTCCTGGCAAACGCAAGACCGCGCTGATCATCGGTTCCGGTATCGGCGGCCTGAGCCTCGGCATTCGCCTGCAATCGCTGGGTTTCGATACGACCATCCTTGAGCGGCTGGACAAGGCGGGCGGGCGCGCGTACCAGAAACGCACCGAGGACGGGTACGTGTTCGACATGGGGCCGACCGTGATCACGGTGCCGCACTTCATCGAGGAACTGTTCGCGCTGGAACGCGACGCCGGGATGCTGGGCGGGGCGGATTACCCCCCGGCGGTGCTGGCCCCGGACGCCCGCGTGCGCGAGGGCGAGAGCGGCGGCCCGCGCACGCGCGAGTACGTGAACCTCGTGCCGATCCTGCCCTTCTACCGCATCTACTTCGATGACGGCACCTTCTTCGATTACGACGGCGATCCGGTCAGCACCCGCCGCCAGATCGGCGAACTGGCCCCCGAGGACCTCGCCGGGTACGAGCGTTTTCATGACGACGCCCGCGCCATCTTCGAGCGCGGCTTCCTGGAACTGGGGTACACGCACTTCGGGGATGTGGCGACCATGCTGAAGGTCGTGCCGGACCTGATGCGCCTGGACGCCGTGCGCACCCTGTTCAGCTTCACCGGCAAGTACTTCACGAACCCCAAGATGCAGCAGGTGTTCTCGTTCGAGACGCTGCTGGTCGGCGGGAACCCCCTGAGCGTGCCCGCCATCTACGCCATGATTCATTTTGTAGAGAAGACCTGGGGCATCCACTACGCCATGGGCGGCACGGGCGCGCTGGTGCAGGGCTTCGTGCGCAAATTCCAGGAACTCGGGGGGCGCATCGAGTACGGGCAGGGCGTGCAGGAGATCCTGGTCACGGACGACCGGGGCCGCCCGGTCCGGCACCCGCTGGGGCGGCGCGTGGCGCGCGGCGTGCGGCTGGAGAGCGGGCAGGAACGCCATGCGGACATCGTGGTCAGTAACGGCGACTGGGCGAACACGTACCTCAAGCGCCTGCCGGCCGCCGCGCGCCTCGTGAACAGCGACCTGCGCGTGAAGGCCGCCCGCCAGAGCATGAGCCTGCTGGTCATCTACTTCGGGTTCCGCAAAACCGACACGGACCTGAAACTGCGTCACCACAACATCATCCTGGGGCCGCGCTACCAAGAACTGCTGACCGAGATCTTCGGGAAGAAGGTGCTGGGCCGCGACTTCAGCCAGTACCTGCACGTGCCCACCCTGACCGACCCCAGCCTCGCGCCGGAAGGGCACCACGCGGCGTACACGCTGGTGCCGGTGCCGCACAACGCCAGCGGCCTGGACTGGACGGTGGAAGGCCCGAAACTGGTCGAGCGGGTGTACACCTTCCTGGAGGAACGCGGGTACATCCCGGACCTGCGCGCCCGCCTGACGCACAGCGAGTTCATCACGCCCGACTACTTTGAGGGCACGCTGGACAGCTACCTGGGCAACGCCTTCGGCCCGGAGCCGACGCTGATCCAGAGTGCGTTCTTCCGCCCGCACAACCGCAGCGAGGACGTGGGCAACCTGTACATGGTCGGCGCGGGCGCGCAGCCCGGCGGCGGGACGCCCAGCGTGATGATGAGCGCCAAGATGACGGCTCGCCTGATCGCGCAGGACTTCGGGATTCACCCCAGCGTGCGCGACGGCGTGCCCGCCACGGAAGGCAGCGGCGCAGAGAGCGCGGCCGACTGATCCAGCACAGAGGGGAGGGGCCGCCACATGAAAGGATGTGTGGCGGCCCCTCCCCTCTGCTCCTCAGCGGGGGTAGAGAGCGTTCACGGTACTCTTGTCGGTCACCGAGAAGCCGTTGCGCTGGCCCATGCGGTTGATGTCGATGCTGGAGTTCAGGGGCTGGATGGCGATCTTGCCGTCGAAGAAGGCGGGGTAGTGCATGATCGAGTCGAAGTCGTACGCGCCGTAGCCGGCGCTGCCGCTGCGGATCTGGTACTGGCTCTGCCAGTCGGCGGGGATGTTCGCCCAGACGATCTGCACGTACTGGTCGCGGTCCGGGCGGGTCTGCTCGTGGAACAGGCCCATGGCGTGCCCGAACTCGTGGATGATCGAGCCGGTCGTGCAGCGGTCGGCCAGGGTGATGGTCTGCTTGCCGCCCACCATGCCCAGGCTGGACGCGCAGCTGGTGCCGGTGTTGTACGTGATTTCCACGTAGTTGCGCTGCGTGGTGCCCGTGCGGGGCGTGACGACGACGTTGGTTGTCGAGCGGATAGTGGACGCGGCGGCGGCCACGCGGTCCCGGATGGCCTGCGGGACGTTCGCGGCGAAGGTGTACGGGATGGTGCGGGCCGTCCAGCGGTAACGCGTGTCGACGACGTAGGTACCCTGCGGGGTGACGCTGCCCAGGTCCGCGAGGATGATGTCGTCCTCAAGCATCAGGTAGCCGTCCTGCTCGAAGCCCGTCACCTGCTGGCGGGTGCCGTCGGGGAGGATCAGCGTGGCGGGCCGGGTGTTCGGGGCCGTGCGGGCGGACGGGCCGTCCTGCTGCGGGGAAGGCTGGGACGTGGAGCACGCGGCGAGCAGAAGGGAAAGCAGCAGAACAGGTGTGACTTTACGCATGGCAGAGCACCTCGGTTGTGGGATGTCCAGAGATTAGAGGAAACTGAGAGTCCTGTAAAGTCGCCCGGTCAGCTGGCACGCGGTATGGTCAGTCACTGCTGATCCGGCGCTCAGGCATCAGGCGGTATGGGCGCGCAGCCAGTCCACGATCCGCGCCCGGACCCGGTCACGCGGCTCGTCGTTCAGCAGTTCGTGATAGCCGCCGTCCTCGATCAGCAGGTCACGGTCACCCGAGGCGATGGCCTGCATGAAGCGCTGGCTGCCGCGCGGGTCCGTCAGGCGGTCAGCCGCGCCATGCACGACCAGGGTGGGCAGCGTCCAGCGGGCGTACAGCGGCCACAGCGACGCGCTGAGCGCCAGCATGCTCGCGCCCGTCAGGGCCGGGACCTTCCCGTGGTACATGCGCGGGTCCGCCTCGTACGCGGCGACTTCCTCGGGCAGGCGCGACAGGCCGCCGGTGCCCAGGTCGGTGGTGGGCAGGCCCGGCGCGAGGCGCGCGATGACCGGGGCGAGCCGTTTCACGAGCGCGGGTTCGTTCTCGCCGACCAGCAGGGCCGGACTGGACAGGATCACGCCGCTGATCCCGCGCGGGTCGCGGGCGGCGCTGGCAGCCGTGACCAGCCCGCCCATGGAGTGCCCCAGCAGGAACAGCGGGCGGGGGTCGGCGCGCAGGGCCTCACGCGCCGCGAGGTGATCTTCCACCAGAACGCGGACGTCCACCACGGCCCGCGCGCCCCCGGACGCGCCGTGTCCGCGCTGGTCGGCGGCGTACACCGTGAACCCCGCCGCGACCAGCGTGGGAATCAGGGCGTGGTATCGGTCCACGTACCGCGCGGCGTACTCCCCGAATCCGTGCGTGAGCAGCACGTTTCCGCGCGGATCGGCGGCGTGCCAAACGTAGCCTTTCACGGGAGCGCCGGGCACCGTCCAGTCCTGACTTTGCATGGACCGAGTGTAGGGCAGCCGCCTCCCCGGGAGGAAGGGCCGGGCACCCGGCGCCGGAAGTCAGCGCAGCGTCTTGACGAGTTGCCGCTCGACGAGTTGCGCGGCAATGGGGCCCCGGATGCGGCGGAACAGGTGGTAGTCGAAGAAGTACACCTGCCCGGCCTGACTGGCGCGCAGGCGACTGGTGATGGCCCCCGCGTTCCACTCGGCGCGCGCGCGGCTGGGCGTGCTGGTCCCGGCAGCCAGGACGATCACGGCGTCCGGGTTGATGGCGGCCAGGCCTTCCACGCTGACCACGGCGTCCTTCTTCTCGCCGTCGATGACGTTCACGCCGGCGTCGCGCAGCAGGCCGCCGGTCCAGTCGTCGCTGCCGCTGATGGTGAAGGTGTTGCGGGCGTCGCCGCCGGTCGTCCAGACGACTAGCACGCGCTTCTTCCCGAAGGAGGCCAGCTGCGCGCGGGTACTCTCGACGCTCTTCGTGTAGGTGTTCAGGGCGGTGCGGTACGCAGCCTCGCGGTTCAGGGCGCGGGCCAGGGTGGGGAGGGTCTTCTGCCACGCGCTGCGGTCGATGCCGTCCAGCAGCAGGGTGGGCGCGATGCGGCTGAGCTGCGGGTACACGTTTGAGGCGTAGGTCTCGCCGACGATCAGGTCGGGCCGCAGGGCCGTCAGGATTTCGAGGTTCGGGTTGAAGCGGTCCCCGACGTTCACGGGCGCGCTCGTGACGCGGCTGCCGAGGTACTTGATGTCGCGGATGGGTGAACCGAAGGCCGGGGTTTTCAGGAACGTGGAAGCCTCGCCGTAGCCGACGGGCTGCACGCCGATGGACAGTAGCAGGTCCAGGGCGTGCGGGCCGAGCGCGACGACGCGCAGCGGTTGCCTGGGGATGGTGGTTGTTCCGGCGCTGTGCGTGACGGTCTGGGGGTAGGTGGCGGCGGAGGCGCTGCACAGGGATGCGGTGACGGCAGTGGTGATCAGTTGTTTGTGCATGGGTGTCCTTGTGCGCCGGGGTCCGTGAGGAACCGCCGCGCTGGTGTGGGGGATTCTGCCAGACTTAAATCCGAGTTTCAAGGTCAGGATTAGATTGGGGGAAAGCGCAAGCATGAAGCTCCGCTCAACCGCACCCACGGCATCCCCACAGCCTGACCGCGCAGACTGGACCGCATGGCAGACATCGCACGCAAGGCAACGGCCCACTGGGAAGGCGACCTCAAGCACGGCAAGGGCACCGTGAGCACCGAGAGTGGCGTTCTGGACGGCGCGCAGTACTCGTTCGGCACCCGCTTCGAGAACGGCAAGGGCACCAACCCCGAAGAACTGCTGGCCAGCGCCCACGCCGGGTGCTTCACCATGCAGCTCAGCGCCCTGCTCGCCAACCACGGCCACACCATCGAATCCCTGGACACCCAGGCCACCTGCGAGATGGTCAAGGACGGCCCCGGCTTCAAGGTCAGCGCCATGAAACTCGTCGTGCGCGGCAAGATCACCGGCAGCGACCAGACCGACTTCGAGGAGCACGTCAAGCAGGCCGCCGACATGTGCCCCATGAGTCAGGTCATGAAAGGCAACGTGGAAATCACCCACGAAGCCATCCTGGAATAAGGTTCTCGTTCCTGCGGCGCCCCGGCCTTCATGGTCAGGGCGCCGTCTCCTGTCGCAGCAGGCCAACCTGCGCATGTGCGAGCGCCCCCTGTGTGACAGGCTGGCGCGCATGAGTCACCTGTTCTATCTGGTCGGCGCGCCCGGCAGCGGCAAACGCACGGTCGGCAAGGCGTTGTCGGCCCTGACGGGCGCGGCGCTGCTGGACAATCATCTGACGAACGATCCGGTGTTCTTGGCGGCGGGTATCTCAGGAATCGAGCCGGTCAGCGACGAGGTGTGGGCACTTTGTTTCGCCGTGCGGCAGTCGGTCAGGACCGCGACGCTGCACGCGCCACCCACGCTGGCCCACATCTTCACGAACTACCTGACGGCGCAAGATCAGGAGTGGATGAACGTGGAGCGGCTGCGGCAGCTGGCAGCGGCGCGGGGGGTGCCGTTCGTGCCGGTGTGGTTGACGTGCCCACTCCCGGAGCTGGAGCAGCGGATGGGCCTGCCAGAACGGGCCGAACGGCTGAAACTGCGCGACCCGGCGCAGCTGCGGGAATTGCTCGCCCGGGCCGGGACGCTACCACCCCCGGCGGACGCGCTGGTGCTGGACACCTCGCGGCTGGGACCGCTAGAGGCGGCGCGGCGGATCGTGGCGTTCGCGGGGGGTGTGCCGGTGGCAGATGCGCTTGCCAGTCCTGGGTGATTCCCATTACAATATAATTATGTCTGCAACATATCTGGAGTATTCAGATCCGAACGGGGCCGAGCACAAATTCTACGAGGTCACCGTGGAGGGCGCGGACCTGACCGTCCGCTACGGCCGCATCGGCACCGACGGCCAGACGCAGCGCAAGACCTTCCCCAGCCCTGAAAAAGCGCAGGCAGAAGCCGAGAAGAAACTGAAGGAAAAGCGCCGCAAGGGCTACGAGGAAGCCGTGCAGGGCGTGCGGCAGAAACGCGAGGTGGTGCGCCGCACCTTCACCGAGACCCGCGCCACCACCCGCCAGGGCGCGCCGATCCTGTGGAAGTTCGACACCGGGGCCACGGCGTTCGGCATCTTCGCGGGCGACGATCAGGTGTGGGTGGGCAACGAGGCCGGGCAGGTGCACGCCCTGAGCCCCGACGGCGAGGTCCACCGCTCCTTCACCCTGCCCGACGGCGTCAAATGCCTCGTGCGCGACGACCGCTGGACCTTTGCCGGCTGCGACGACGGGAACGTGTACGACCTGAGCGGCAAACTGCCGTTCGTGGCGTACGAGGTCGAGGGCAGCGCCGCGCTGCTGTGGCTGGACATCCACGCGGGCACCCTGGCCGCCAGTGACGCGGGCGGGAACGTGTTCGCCTTCGACGCCGAGAGCGACCAGCAGTGGGCGAACGTCGGCACCGGCGGCAGCATGGGCTGGATGGTGCGCGTGGACGAACGCGGCGTGTACTACGGGCACTCGGTGGGCGTGGGCATGTATGACCGCGCCAGCGGCCTCCCGCTGTGGCAGGCGAAGACGCGCGGCGGCGTGCTGTTCGGCTGGCAGGACGGCAGCGACCTGTACGCGGGCACCACCCAGAACCTCATCCAGCGGTTCACGAAGGCGGGCGAGCACGTGCAGGACTACGCCTGCGACGCCGCCGTGCTGTCGTGCGCCACCAGCCCCGGCGGCGAGTACGTGTTCGCCGGGGACAGCGGCAGCGCCGTGTACTGCTTCACCCGCAGCGGCGAGCGCCTGTGGAAGCTGGGCAGCGGGGTCGGCGGGGCGCTCAGCATGCAGTACTCGGGCGGGCGGCTGTATCTCGTGACCACGCGCGGCACCCTGGCCGCCCTGGACGCCAGCGCCGGGGCCATCCAGGCCGCGCAGCGCGGCGAGGCCCCCACCCCGCGCGACGTGAAACTCGCTGCCGCCGTGCAGGCCAGCGCCCCCCTGACGCAACTGGCCGTCACCGCCGACACCGGCCAGGGCGTGCGGCTCGTGTGCGAGCGCGACGGCACCCGCCTGCGCGTCCGCCCCACCGACCCCGGCTACCACGCCTGGAACGTGCAGTTCCCCCGCAACCTCCGTGAAGCCGGAGCCACCTACCTCGTGGACGGCCTGGAGGACGCCGGAGGTTTCTACCGCGTGGTCGGAGATATCCGCCGCGTGGGGTGAGCGGGGTGTAGGACGTGGGGGGTGGGGTGCGGGAAAGGCGAAACCCCACACCCCACCCTCCCGTCAGTACACGTGGAAGTCGTTCAGGCCGGTATCTTCGCTGTAGGTGGTCTGCACGTCCTGAATGCGGGCGTGGGGCGGGCCGCGCCGCAGCCAGTGCAGCAGGCGGTCCAGTTCGGGCTGGGGACCCTCAGCGACGATCTCGACGCGGCCGTCGCTGAGGTTCTCGGCGTACCCGGCGAGGTTCAGGTCGCGGGCGTGGCGCTGCACGTAGCGTCGGTAGCCGACGCCCTGCACAGTTCCGGTGATGAGGGCGGTCAGGCGCATGCCGGGCATGGTAGCGGGTGCGGGGTCGGGTGTGTGTGCGGGGGGTGTGTTCCTGACGGTTGCGTGAGGCGGCGGCGGGTGCGGCGTTCACGCGCTGGCCGGTAGAATGGCGGGAATGCAGGCATTGGGGCGGGGCGTGACGGTAGAGCTGGTCAGAATGGTCGGGTCCTGTGATGGGCGCGGGTCGGCGCGCGTATGGGCCGGAGGGCGGGCGTGAGCGACGATCCGCGCCGGAACGAGAGCGGACTGGACGCCGCGCCCGCACCGGAGGCGGGGCCTGATCTGAACCCTGACCTGAAGCCGAGGCCGGACGCTCCGCGTGGACGGCGGGTGTGGCCGTGGGTGCTGGGCGTGCTGGCGGCGCTGCTGCTGGTCCTGGCGTTCCTGCCGACTCTGCTGGGTGGGGCGCTGCTGTCCCGTTTTGGCGGGGATGTGATCTCGGCGGACCGGGTGGGTGGGCCGCTGTGGGCGCCCACGCTGGGCGGCGCGCAGGTGACGCTGCCGGGCGTGAGTGCGTCGGCCGGGTCGGTGGGCGTGAGCGTGGACGCGGTCAATCCGTTCACGCGGACGGTGCGCCTGAACGTGTCGGCAAGCGGCGCGGATGTGCGCCTGAAGCTCGCGGACCTGCTGGGCGGGACGGGCGGCGGCGCAGGCGGGGGCGGCGGCTGGAAGGTGGCGCTGTCCGGGCTGGACGTGCAGGACTCGCGGGTGTCGGTGGACGGGCGGGGCATCAACGTGCCGGACGGCCGGTTCCGGGTCACGCAGGGTCAGGACGGCCGGACGCTGCTGCGCGGCGCGACCGGCGAGGGCGAGTTGAACGCCGACCTGCGCGTCTCCGAGTCGGGGGGCGCGAACGTGTTCACGGTGGACCTCGACGCGGACGCGCGGGTCCTGAATCACTACTGGCCGGGCGTGACGGGTGGCCGCATCAGCGGGCAGTACGTGATCGGCAGCGGCCCCATCCGGGGTGACCTGAAAGTCACGGACGCCAGCCTGCGCGTGCCCGAGGCGAACTTCGTGACCGTGACCGGCGTTGCCGGGACGGCCACGCACCGGGGCGACCTGATCGACCTTCAACTGGCGGGGCGCGGCTGGAACGGCCCGGTCACGGCGTCGGGCGGCGTGGACCTGAAGGCGCAGAACTGGCGGGTCACGGCGAACGCCGCGCCGACCGTGGCGGGACTGGCCGGGGCACTCGGCACGACCGGCAGCGGGGGCCTGAAGTTGCAGGTCACGGCGGGCGGCTGGTCGACCGTACGGGTCACGGCGACCGCGCAGGGGGCCGGTGAGGTGGCGGGCGTGGGTTTCCGCGACGCGGCCGCGAAGTACACCTTCCTCAGCGAGAACGGGAATGTGGCGACCCAGACGAACGACCTGAGCTTCAGCGCGGTGACCTCGCTGGCCGGGTCCGACCAGAAACTGGCGGGGCGCTGGGCGTTCGGGAAGTCCGGCGCGGCCTCACTGGTCGGGGCGTTCGGGCAGAAGCCCCTGAACGTGAACGCTTCCATCGACGCGAAGAACGTCCTGACGCTGCGCGGCGAGGGCCTGGGCGGGCCGCTGTCGGGCACGCTGGCCCTGAGCGGCGTGAAACTGAACGCCGTGCTGAACCCCACGTACGGGGCGGTGCAGGCCCGCGTGGCGGTCAGCGGCACGCCGGACGACCTGCGGGCGACCATCAGCGGCGCGCAGGCCGGGCCGTTCAGCGGCCTGTCGGGCACGGCGGCGCTGGACCGCCGGGGGCTGCGGGCCGATCTGGGCGCGGCCCGCATCAACCTGAACCGCGAGTTCCGGGGCACGTGGCAGGCGCAGGGCCTGAGCGGCTCCGGAATCATCCTCAGTGGGCGCGGGAGGCTGGACCTGACGGGCGGCGACGTGACCGGGCAGCTGGAGGCGACCGTGCCGGGCGTGCGCGACACGCTGGCCGGGCCGCTGGACCTGAACTACACCCGGCAGCGCGGCACCTTCCGCAGCGGCGCGCAGGTCCTGACCTGGAACGGCGACAGTTTCGGCGTGCAGGCGCGTGAGCTGCCCGTGGCGGGCGGCCTGAACGTGACCGGCGACGTGACCGTGACCACCGCCCTGAAGGCCTTCGGGACGCTGCGGGCGACCGGGGCGGGCGTGACCCTGAATGCCACGGCGCGCGGCACGTCCGCCAGCCTGCGCGGATCGGCGGGCGGCGTGACCGTGCTGGCCGACACGCAGCTTCAGGCCCCTTACCTGACGACGGCGCGGGTGCAGGGCGCTGATATCCAGGGTGTCCTGAGCGTGGACCGTGGCGTGCGCTTCACGCTGACCACCGCCGGCGACACGGCGCGCGGCGTGATCGACGGCGACCGCTGGGACGCCACAGGCCGCGTGAACCTCGCGGCGCTGCGGCCCCTGGTCAACGTGGACGGGCTGGGCGGCACGCTGGACCTGAATCTGGCCGCGCAGGGCGGCTCGGCCCGCGTGAACGCGCGGGCGCTGGGCGCGGGCGTGACCGGCACCCTGACCCGCGCGGGCGGACCGCTGGGCGCGAACCTGCGGGTCACGTACGCGGGCGCGCAGGCGGCGCTGTCGGGCCGGGTGTACCCGGACGTGCAGGCGCAGGGCCGCGTGAGCGCGCAGGGGCAGACCCTGAACCTCGGCGTGACCGGGGCGTACGGCGACCTGCGGGCGCGCGTGACCGGGCAGACCGGGCCGCTGTCGTTCAGCGGCGTGACGCTGCCCGCGCAACCCGTGAACCTGAGCGGCACCCTGACGCCGCGCCTCACGGCCAGCGGCACCTGGGGCGACCTGAACGTTACGTACGACGCGGCGACCGGACTGGCCCGCGTGACCGGGCAGCAGGCCCTGACGGCCTTCGGGCAGGCGGGGCGCGTGCAGGGCCGCGCGACCTGGGGCCCCGGCCCCGGCGGGTCGTTCCGGGGCGCCGTGGCGGCCAGCGGCGTGCTGGACCAGTACACGGTGGCCCTCAACGGCCCGTGGGATGACCTGAACGTCCTGCTGAGCGACGGCGAGGGCCTGCGCGCGCGCGGCACGGCCTCGCTGCCCGCTGGCCGCTACGACGTGAACGTGAGCGGCCCGCTGGGCGGCGGGCTGTTCGTGGACGGCAACGTGCAGGGCACGGGTCTGGAACCACGCGGCACCGTCACCGTGACCGACGCGCAGGGCGGACGGGCGCTGGTACAGCTACAGGGCTTCGACAATCTGAACGTTCAGGCACAGGGCCTGACGCTGGGCGGGCAGACCCTGCGGGGCAACCTGAGTGCCGTGAACGGCGTGCTGAGCGGCAGCCTGAAAGCCGGGCCGCTGGATGTCCGCGCCGTGAACGGGCAGTTGCGGGTCAGTGGGGAACTGGCCGGGCAGACCATCCTGGCGACCGGGAAGGTCACGCTGCCCGCCACCCTGGAGAACCTGAACCTGAGTGTGACCGGGCCGTACTTTGCGGCGCAGGCCGGGGGGAACGTGGCGAACCTGCGCGGCACCCTGACCCTGAAAGCCCAGTCGTACGGGTCGGGCGCTGCGACCCTGAGCGTGCCGGCGCAGTCGTTCCCGCTGTCCGGGTCCCTGACCGGGGCGCGCGTGAGCGTGGGCGGCCTGACCTACCGGGGCGGAATGTGGTCCGGCGCGTTGGGCGCCCGTTACGCGCTGTCCGGGCAGCCGGGCACGCTGCGGGTGCTGGGCGAGGCCGCGCGCCTTGTGGTCGCCCCGACCGGGCCGGTGGCGGGCCGCGTGACGGTCCTGCCGGCACTGGGCGGCGCGGTCAGTGCGGACCTGACGGCGGTGCGGGCGCTCCTGCCCGCAACCGTCCGCCCGGAGGTCGTGGCGGGGCGACTGGTGGCCAGCCTCTCCCCTACCAGCGCCGTGCTGAGCACGGCGGGCACCCGCTACCTGGGCGACCCGCTGAGCCTGAACGCCCGCGTGGACTGGGCGGGCGGCCTGCGGGCCAGCGGCACCCTGACCCACCCCGGCACGCGCATTCCGGTGCGCTTCGACGGCCGGGCACTGACCGTGAGTGGCGCGGCGCTGGACGCACGGGTGCTGACGCCCGTGCTGGCGGGCGCCTCGGGCCGCGTGAGCCTGAACCTGACCCTCCCGGACCTGACCGGCCCCGACCCGCTGGCCCGCGCCAGTGGCCGCGCCGACGTGAACGTGCGCGCTGGAACGCCGGGCAACGATCAGCGCGCGCAGGGCCGCGTGACCCTTGCGCGCGGGCAGCTGTCCGCGAACCTGAGCAGCTCGCTGGCCGGGTACGCCGTGACCCTGCGCGGCCCGCTGTACCCGCAGGCGAACGCGGCGCTGACTCTGGACGACCTGCGCGCCACCCTGACCGGCCGCGCCGACACGACCCTGACCCTGCGGGCGACCGGGGCCTTCCAGGGCCGCGCGGTGAACCTGACCGCGACGGGTACCAACCTGACGGGCACGGACCTTGCGCGCCGCGCCGCCGTGACCCTGAGCGGCACGCTGGCCGGAGCCGCCGTGAACCTGAATGCCCGGCAGGCGGCAGGGGGCGCCTCACTGAGCGACTGGCAGACGGCCGGGAGTATCAGCGTGGCGGACCTGCGGCCCCTGGCGGGCGTGGACGGCACCCTGAACGCCGCGCTGAGCGGCACGCTGGGTGACCTGCGCGTGCAGGCCAGCGGCGCGGCGGCGGGCGTGCGCTTTACCGCCCCGGCGCGGTACGTGAGCGGCGTCCTGCGCGTGGACGGCGCGCAGGCGACCCTGATGCAGAGTGAAGGAACGCAGGGCAGCGGGACGCAGGTAACAGTACGCGCCAGCGGGACGGTCCTGCCCGCCCTGAAGCTGAGTGCGCGGGCCACCCTGAACGAGTGGCTGCCCGGCACCTTCACCGCGCAGATCGGCGGCGCGCTGGCCAGACCGGACGTGAACGTACAGGGCGTCCTGACGGATGGTCCGGCTGGGCTGCGCGCGGCGGGCTCGCGGGTGCGAGCGCACCTGCTGGGCCGCGATTACCGCGCGGACTTCACGGGCGCGGCCCTCAGCGGCGGGCTGCGCGGGCAACTGGGCGCGAACGCGCTGGGCGGCCTGCTGAACGCCGCGCTGCAACTGAACACCACCTACGTGAGCGGCCCGAACGTGGTGCGCCTGAGCGGTCCTATCGGCTGGCGCAGCGGCGCGGGCTTCATCGGGCGCCTGCGGGCCGTGGGCGACATTCCCGGCGGCCCCCTGGACGCCCTGCTGGACGGCACGGACGGCGGCGCCCTGAAGGTCGCGGCCCTGATCGGCACGGGCGCGCGGCAGGCCCGCGTGACCGGGCAACTTCCGGCGGATCTTCCCTTCCGGCCCGGCGGCACCCTGGACCTTCAGGCCTTCGACGCGGGCGCCCTGTGGGGCCGCGCCGCACAGCTGACGGTCAGCGGGCAGGCGACCCTGGGCGGCGCGACCTGGACGGCCCTGAACGCTAACTTCGCCGGGCGCGTGCTGGACAGCGCCGGCGACTTCACGGGCGATCTGGGAGCCACCTACCGCGCCGGGAACGCCAGCCTGCGCCTGAGCGGCGAGCGGGTCTCGGGCGGCGGCACGCTGGAGGGCGGCGAGTACCGCCTGACCCTGCGGGCCGGGAGTGTGCAGGCTCCGCTGCGGGTGGCGCGCCTGCTGCCTGCCGGGCTGGGCGTGGACGCCCTCACGGTGGCCGGCACCCTGAATGCCACGGGCTCGCTGTCCGGCGGGCTGCGGGAGGTCACGGCGCGCACCCTGGCCGTGAAGGGCGTTCAGGCGCAGAGCGGGCCGTTCAGTCTGTACGGTCAGGCGGCGTACGTGCCGCGTACCGGCACCCTGAGCGCCGACCTGAACGGCAGTCTGCGTGGCGGCCTGCTGCGGGCCAGTGGGGCGCTGCCGGGCGGTCTGCGGGTCACGGCGCAGCGCGTGGACAGCGCGTACCTGAATGCCGCGTCGCTCGGGAAGGGCACGCTGGCGGCGGATGTCACGCTGCGCGGCCCGGTCACGGACCCGCTGGCGCAGGGCACGCTGGACCTGAGGACCGACGCCCTGAACGGTCACGTCATCCTGTCCGGCCGGGTGGTCTCGCCGGACCTGAACGCCCGCGTGGACCTGCTGGGCAGCGCCGGGGGCACGCTGTACGCCCAGGCGAGCGACCTGGATCTGGCGCGCGGCCGGGTGAACGCGCGGGTGTACGGCACCGTGACCAGCGGCGGGAGCCGCGCCGCGCTGGACCTGCGCGGCAGCTGGCCGAACCTGACCGGGACCGTGCAGGCGCAGGTGGCGGGCCTGAACGATCCCGTGACCCTCAGCGGGAACGGGCGGGGCGGCTACGACCTGAACGCCGGAACGCTGGGCGGCGGCACCCTGACCCTGGGCGGCGGGTCGGGCAGCGGGTCGGGCGGCCTGATTCCCGCGCTGGGCGGCACCCTGAACCTGACGCCGCTGCCCCTGCTGGGTGGCACCGGGCAGCTTACGCTGGCGGGTACGCTGGGCGGCACGCTGGCCGCGCCGACCCTGGCGGCGGCGGTGCAGTCTGCCGGAGCGTCGGCCTACGGCGTGACGCTGGAGGACCTGAGCGGCACGCTGAACGCCTCGCTGGCGGGCCTGAGCGGCACGCTCTCGCAGGTGGTGCCCCTCACGGTGACGGGCGCGGTCCCCGCTGACCCCGCTGTGGGCAGTGGACCCTCCCCCACCGGAACGGCCCAGGGCACCCGCGCCGTCGTGACTCTGAACGGCACGAACCTGACGCTGGACGGCCTGCGTGTCCGGGCGGCGGGCAGCACCATGCAACTGGGCGGCACGGCCAGCCTGAGCGGCCCGGCCGCCGACCTGAACGTGGCCAGCCAGGGCACCCTGGACGGCACGCTGAAGGCCACCTACCGCGCGCAGGCGCTGGCCGTGAGTGGCGCGCTGAGTGGCCCGCAGGCGCTGCGGGCGGCGCTGGATGTGCAGGCCGACCCGCTGACCGGCTGGCACGGCACGGCCCGCGTCACGGGTGGCCCGGCGGGCGTCCTGACGGCCCCCCTGGCCCTGACGGTGGGTGGGGCGTTCGCGCACCCACTTGTCACGGGCAGCGGCGAACTCCTGAAGGCGGGCGCGCGCGTCGTGGCGTCGGCGGACGGCGTGCAGCTGCGTCTGGTCGACGCGCCGGGTGCGAAGGCCAGCGGCGCGGTCGAACTGCGCCCCCGCAGCGGCGTGTGGACCCTGCTGGGCGCGGCCAGCCTGACCCGCCCGGAACTGTCCCTGAGCGTCACGCCGAGCGGCCCGCTCAGTGACCCGGACCTGCTGCTCAGCGTCCGCCGGGGCGGGTGGCGGGCGGGCGGCACGGCCAGCCTGGACGCGGCGGACCTGACCGTCTCGGACGGCCTGCGGGACGGCACGCTGCGCTGGACGGGCGGGCAACTGGCCGTGAACCTGCCGGGCCTGACCCTGGACACCCTGAACCTGAAGGGCGTGAGCGGTCTGCTCAGCGCCAGCGGAACGGTCGGCACGGACGCGCTGGACGGTCAGCTGACCGCCTCGCTGTCGAACCTGAGCACCCCCTACCGCGTGCCTTACCTGGATCTGGCGCTGGGCGGCGACCTGAACGCGGCGGTCACGCTGCGCGGCGGGCGTCCCTCGGTGACGGGCACGGCGGCCCTCCCGGCGGGCACCCTGAACTTCACGGCGGCCGAGTCAGCAGCCCCATCAACGGCCCAGGCCGGCGCACAGGCGGGCGGCCAGTGGACCGGCCGGGTGAGCGGGACGGTCAGCGCTCCCCTGATCACGAAGGTCACCCAGACCACGCCCGTTCAGACCACGGTGTCGGCCACGACGACCGGCACGCTGGGCGTGGATGTCCGCGCCGACGGCAGCGGCCTGACCGGGCAGGTGACGGCCACACGCTACCCGCTGACGCTGGCCGGGCAGACCCTGAACGTCAGCGGCACGCTGGGCCTGACCGGGCAGGCATTCCGGGCGGACCTGCGCGGCTCGAACGACATGGGCGAGGCGGTCGTGGCAGCCTCCGGCGGACTGGCGGACCTGCTGCCGGCCCTGAGCGGCCCGCTGGCCGTGCAGCCCACCGGGGACGGGTACACCGTGCGCGCCACGCTGGATAACGTGGAGGTGCAGAACCTGAAGATCGCGCCGCAGCTGTCAGGCCGCGTGAGTGGCGAGGCGAACCTGCGCGACGGGGGCGGCACCTTCGTGCTGCGCTCGGACAACCTGACCGTGGGGCCCAAGGTCCTGCCGGCGCGGCTGGAAGGCACGCAGGTGTCGGGCGACTGGCGCATCCGCGGGTTCCTGGGGCAGTCGGAGTTCACGGCGGGCCTGGGCGGCGGCGAACTGTTCGGGCAGGGCACGCTGCGGGCGCTGCCGCTGGGCGCGGTGATCGGGGCGTTCGCCGGGACCAGTCCGGGCGAGGGCGTGGTCACGGGTCTGGTCCGCTTCCGCTTCCCGGTCAGCGATCCGCTGGCGGGGACGGCCAGCGTGGTCGCCGAACGCATCCGCGTGAGCAGCGTCAGGGGCACGGGCACCGCCGCCGTCACCGAGACGCTGACCGGAACCGGCACGCTGGAGTACGCGCGGCGCGAACTGCGCAACCTGAACATTCAGCTGAGCGGCGCCGGAACCTGGGACGTGCGCGGGCAGTACACCCGCGAGCGCGTGGCCGTGACCGCGCAGTTCAGTAACACGACCTTCACGCCGGCGCTGCTGCTGGTGCCGGCACTGGCGGCGTTGCAGCCGGACCTGAAAGGCACGCTGGAACTCTCGGCGGCCGGGACGTACGAGCGGCCGCGCGGCCTGATCCGCGCGCAGAACATCACCGGGAGCGTGGCGGGCCTGAGCGTCAGCGTCCCGGCCTTCGCGGGGGACCTGCCGGACAGCGGCGCGTTCACCGGGGGCGGCACGGTCCTGACCGGCGGCACGGTCGGTTCGAACGGGCAGATCACGCTGGCCGGGCAGCTCACGCTGGGCCGCCTGAGCGACACCCGCGTGAATTTCAGCGGCCTGCTGGCCCCGCAGGTGCTGGGTTCGCTGCCGAACACCACGGTCACGCTGGCGCAGCAGACCGAGTCCCGCTGGACCCTCAGCGCCCAGAGTCTCAGCGCCGCCAGCGGCACGGTCCCGGCCGGTTCGCTGAGCGTCACGGGGGACCTGGCTCCCCGCTGGGACCTGACGCTGGCCGCCCGGAACTTCAACCTGCCGCTGAAGGTCATCTACGGGCGCGAGAGCACCCTGAACGCCGACCTGCGCGCCGTGGACGACGGCGAGGCCATCCGCATCAGCGGCGCGGCCGACTTCACGCGCCTGATCCTGGGCCGCTCGAACGCGCAGGCCACGCTGCCTGCGCCCGGTCAGACCAGCGTGGGCAGCACCGACAACACCAACGGCCGCACCACCGACAACTACGTGAGCCCGCTGCCGGAGGAACTGCGGACCTTCCCGCAGGCCGCCCAGCCTGAGGGGACCCGCCCGGCCCGCCCGTTCCTGGAGCGGCTGTCCCTGGAGGACATTCCCATCCGGGCCGTGAACGGCATCCGCGTGGACGAGAACCTCGTGCGGGCCGACTTTACGGGCAGTCTGGTCGTGTCTGGCACCGGGGCGCGCCCGCGCCTGACGGGCGACATCCGCTCGCAGCGCGGCTTCGTGTACCTGCGCGAGAACGAGTTCACGCTGGCCGACAGTACCGTCACGTTCGGCGGCGAGAACCTGTACCCGAAATTCAACGTGACCGCCACCGGGCAGGTCACCGCGACCCTCAGCGAGTCCCGCCAGCGGGTGCCGGTGAAACTGAACCTGCAGGGCGAGTTCGTCACGCCGCCCGGCGGCTCGGCCCTGCTGGACCTCACCACCACCCTCAGCTGCGCGCAGGACGGCCCCGCCTGCGCCGACCCGACCAGCGGCGCGGCCTACAGCGAGGCGGAACTGTACGCGCTGGTCGCCACGGGCGTCCCGAACCTGACGGCGCTGCCCAGTAACCTCACGGCCCTGGGCACCAGCGCCTTCCAGACGGCCCTGAACGTGTTCGTGCTGGGCGAACTGGAACGCACCATCGCCGCCGCGTTCGGCCTGGACGTGTTCCGCCTGACCCCGCAACTCGGGAATGCCGACGGGTCGCTGGGGGCCACCATCACGCTCGGGTCGTACCTGACGCGCGACCTGTACCTGCAGTATCAGGTTGACCTGAACGGCGAGGGTCTGATCGACGCGCAGTACAGCACGCCCGACGATCAGTTCACGTTCCGGGTCAGTACGCCCATCAGCGGCCTGAACCTGCAGTCCATCCGGCCCAGTTTCAGCGCCGGGTACAACGTCAACGGGCGCACCAACGTCAGCCTGGGCGTCGAGAGTGCCGAGCAGGGCACCACGCTGCGCTTCGGCGTGACCTACCGCATCGGCGGCCGCTGAGCGCCGGCAGAAGCAGCAGGAAAAAGGGCCGCCCGGTCTGCACCGGGGCGGCCCTTCCACTGTGCTGTCCTCAGCGGCTGGTCGTGATGTTCGCGCGGGGTTCCAGCGCGTAGAACGCCACGATGGCGACCAGGGTGCCCACCCAGCCGGGCGCGCTGCCCAGTTCCAGGTCGAAAGGGCGGCCCAGGACGGTGCTGCCCAGCTGCCCGGTCAGTCGCTCACCAGTCTGCTGCGCGACGACGTTCCAGCCGATGATAGGTTCGCCCATGAAGCCCGTGACGCGGTCCACGCCACGCAGCGTGAGTTTCTGCGCGCCGACGTTGCCCTTGAGTTCGCCGTCCTGCAGTTCGATCTTCACGGGGTCCGCGCCGACGCTGCCCTGCACGCCCCGCTCGGTGATCTCGAGGTTGATGTCCTTGCCGTGCAGTTTTCCGCCTGCGCGGCCCTTGATGGTGTCGCCGTCGATGGTGCAGCGGATGTCGTAACCGTCCGCTCCACCAAGGCGGCCCTTGATGAGGTCTTCCATGCGCGGAAGTATAGCGGGGTCCAGCGTGAGGCGTGCCCACGAGGGTCAGTTCGGGCAGGTCAGTCTGTGCGGATCAGGCCCAGCCCCTCGAAGTAAGCGCGGCGCGTGACGGTGGGGCCGCCGTCACCCAGGGTCACGCGGCCGGCGCCCCAGCGTTCGAACAGGATTCTCAGGGTGCCGCCCAGCAGGGCCGCGCCGAACCAGGCGGGCGGCGCGCCGTTCCAGCGCAGGGTCTGGCCGTCCCAGGCGAGGTGCGGGCAGTCCTGGTCCTGCGCGGCCCAGAACATGCCGCCCCCCTCACCCGGCGCGTCCCCGAGGCGCTGGGCGCGCACGGTCAGGGGCGGCTCGCGGACCTGGGTGTCGTACTGCGCTTCCTGCCAGACCTGCGCGTACAGGGCGTACAGGCTCTGCTGCAATTCGTGCGCCTGGGCGCGCACGCGGGCTTCCTCGCGGCCGGTCAGGGTGCCGGGCGGGCGGTCCAGTTCGGCGCGCAGGCTGCCCAGTTTCGCTTCCAGCGGGGCGAGGCGCTGCCGGGGCGTGGGCGCGGGCGGTGGCGGCGGCGGGTCGCCCTGAAGCGTGGCGGCCGGGTCGCGGTACTCGCGGCTGCCCCAGCCGCCCACCTCGCGCAGCGTGGCGTCCTCGATTACCCACAGGCGCGTGGCGACCTCCCGCGCAAAGCGGCGGTCATGCGTGACGATCACGACCGCGCCCGCGTACGCCTGCACCGCGCCTTCCAGGGCCAGCAGGGCGTCCACGTCCAGGTGGTTGGTGGGTTCGTCCAGCAACAGCAGGTCGGCCCGCAGGCCGCTGACGAGCGCCAGTCCGGCACGCGCGCGCTCCCCGCCGGACAGCACCTCGGGCGTCTTGGGCCAGTCGGCGGCGCCGAAGCCCGCGCGGCCCAGCAGGGTGGTCGCCTGCCGCCCGAAGCGCCGCTCGAACTGCGCGTGCAGGCCCTCGCCGGGCGTCAGGCCGTGCCAGGTCTGGTCGAGGCTGGCGACCGTCACGCCACCCGCCACGCGCAGCAGCGGCTCCGGCAGCGGCAGGCCGGTGTCCGGGTCGCGGCCCGGCGGGTCCGGGTGCAGTTCGCCGGACAGCAGGCGCATCAGGGTGGTCTTGCCCGTGCCGTTGGCGCCCATCAGGGCCACCCGGTCCCCCTGCCGCAGCCGGAAGGCCGCGCCGTGCAACACGGGCCGCCCGGCGTAACTCTTGCTCAGGTGCTCGCCCCACGCGACCAGCGGCGCTTTCGCCGTGCCGGCCAGCAGGCGCATGCGGATCTGGCGTTCCGGCAGGGGCGCCTCGGGCACCGCGACCCGCTCGGCGCGGCTCTTCAGGGCGCGCGAGCGGCGGCCCCAGCGGTCCAGGGTGTCCACGCTGCCCGCCAGCCGCCCGGCCTCCTGCCCGCCCAGGCGGGCCGCGCGGGACTGCGTGCGCCGCTCTAGGTCCCGCTGCGCCCGCGCGCGCGAGTACCCGCCCGCGTACGGGGTCGCCTCACCCGCGTCCAGCCACACGCTGCGGGTCGCCACGCCATCTAGGAAGTCGCGGTCATGGCTGGTGAGCAGCACGCCGCCCCGGAAGTCCCGCAACCAGCCTTCCAGCCACTCGCGCATGCGGATGTCCAGGTGGTTGGTGGGTTCATCCAGCACCAGCAGGTCCGGTTCTCTCGCCAGGGCCAGCGCCAGGGCCAGCCGGGTGCGCTCCCCGCCGGACAGCGTGGCCGCCTCGCGCCCCAGGAAGCGCGTGAGATCCAGCATACCCAGCACCCGCGCCGCCCGCGCCGGCCAGCGGAAGGCGTCCAGGTCGTCCAGGCGGACGTGCAGCGTCGTCCAACGTTCCAGGGTGTCCGGGTCGCCCAGGTCCGCCTCCAGCGCCAGCAGGTCGGCCTCCAGCTCCCGGTAGGGGTGCGCGGCGTCCAGCAGGGCACGCACGCTCAGGCCCGGCGGGTGCGCGTGATGCTGCGCCAGCACCGCCACCCGCAGCCCCTCCTGCCGCCAGACCTCCCCGTCGTCCGGGACGCGCTCGCCGGTCAGGACGCGCAGCAGCGTCGTCTTGCCCGCCCCATTGCGGCCCAGCAGCGCCACGCGCTCACCGGCCGTCACGCTCAGGTCCACGCCGTCCAGCACCGCCCACTCGCCGTACAGGACGCTCAGGCCGGACGCACTGATCAGGGTGGAAGGCAGCACAGACACGCCCGCAAGGCTAGCAGAGGCCAGCGCCCCGCGACTCCGCCAGAACGCGCATTCCAGCGCCTCACCGGACCTTCATACCAGCTGGTCACATGCGACAACGCCGCGAGCCACCGCCCGTTAAGCTACTTATATGACCGACAGTCTCATGGAGAGTCTGACCGACACCCCCACCGAAACCCCCGCGCAGGCCGCCGCCATCCGCGCCGGGTGGACGATCACCACCGTGATCCTGGGCGCGCTGCTGCTGACCAGCCTGACCAGCCTACTCGTCACGCTGTTCTCCGGTCGGGGCAGCGCCGGCCAGATCCGCTTCCTGCTGGAAGCCGCGCTGTGCTGGAACGTGTACCGGGGACACGGCTGGGCGCGCGCCCTGCTGGTGTTGATGCTGCTCGGCACGGGCGCGCTGCTGCTGAGCGCCGGGAATCCGTTCAGCACCGTCCTGGGGGTCGTGCCGCTGCTGGGCGCCGCCGCGCTGTGCTTCGTTCCGCAGGTGAACGCCTACTTCCGCTACGCCTCGAAGATGTAAAGGGCGCAAGTTATTATATTTTAATGCCAAATTTAGCACCCATAACTAATCGCTAATAATTAAAAGGAGTCCATTGTGTCCCAGTCGCACGACAACGCCAGCAGCGAAAGCTTGAAAAATCTTGTCGAACAGATAGATTCCGATAAACCGAAAATTCTTTTACCGGAATTTCAACGTGATTTTGTCTGGGAGATCGAACAAACCCATGCATTGTTTGATAGCTTAGTAAGGGGCATATTTGTTGGCTCTGTCATTTTTGGCAAGCCCTCCTTTGAAATGACACTTCGGAAAATCGATGATAGGCCCAGGAAAGGGAAGGGGAAAAATGCCCCCATAACTAGAATATCCTTTACCGAGGAACAAATAAAGAAATCTAGCCAAGTCGACGGCCTCAAAATCGTACTTGATGGGCAACAGAGAACCACCAGTATATATAGAGCATTAAAGGGAATAGACAAAGTCTTCTTTGCAGTAAGATCAGATGCGGATGTCTCTATTATTAAAGACTCAGATTTGGAAAATGCCATGCACCCACATCTCGGCATAACTGGCGAGGACCATGAAGACTTTGTCTGCATACCACTGCATTTTGCGTTTGAGTATATGATAAATGCTCCTTTTGATGATGAAGTGAAAGAATATTTCATAAAAAATACCAAACTAGGCTCTAAGCTTAACAATAGCGGCGACACGGAAAATGTAAATTACCACTTCCGAATATTTCGGCAGATGCTTCCGAAGTTCAAGACAATGTTTGAGCAGCCGCAATTGTTATCATATTATCTTCTGGATATGAGTCTCGATAAATTTACAACTTTCTTCGAAAGGAGCAATTCAAAGGGAATACAGCTCAATTTCACGGACATCTTGGCGGCAAAGGTTTTTGGCTCCTTTAACTTGCGTGACGCATTCGAAAAATTTAGCGAAACGCATAAAGGTATGCCGGTAAATAGAGAATTGATGGTTAGAGCGACCGCCCTGATGACTGGCAGATTTTCGGATAAAATCGAAAAATCGAAGCTTCTTACCGAATTGAAGGCAGATGATTTTATAGCGCATTGGGATGACGTAGTGGAATTGCATGATAGGGCTCTCGCATTTTTAATAGAGCAAAGATTTGCAATTGCGGTCAAATGGCTCCCCTACGATAATATGCTCATTCCTCTTATGATGTTCTACAGAGAGTTAGATAACATCAATAGCGGCAGCTTAAATCATTCGCAATACACATTTATAAGATGGTGGTATTGGGCGTCGGTATTCTCAGAAAGATACACTGCTGCTTCAAACGAAAAAATTACTGCTGATGTGAAAATACTGCAAAAAATTGCGCGCGGCGAGCACATAGAGGCCAACTACTTCTTGAGGTTTAGGCCCTCTATTGATGATGCGGAAGAGCTCGTTTCATATAACAGATCACAGAGCGCTATATATCGTGGTGTCCTCAACTTGGTGCATTTTGCCTCATCAGGATTGAGAGACTGGACGAACGGAGGATTGATATCGACAGGGCACCTCGGCTCGAAAGAACTTCAAGATCATCACTTCTTCCCGAAAGGATTCCTGAAGAAGACAGCAAACTCTCAAGACTGCTCAGATTATGAGGTTGACGTCATCAAAGATTGTGTTCTAAACAGAGTCCTTATGCCAAAAGACACAAATCTGAAAATCAGCGATAAAATGCCATATGATTACTTGGTAGATTTGAAGAAGAAAAATCCAAATATCGAAGACAGTCTCAAATCACATATGGTTCCACTGGAATTGATTTCTGATTCACAGGCTAGTTATAAAATAAAACATATGCTCATAAAGAGAGGGATGGAAATATTAAAAAATATAAGACACGAAACCATAGAGGCCGAACCTAACATTCGACTGCAATTTACTGTCGAGTCAACATCGCGCCCAAATAGCTGAATAGATAAATCATCCGATTTTCAGATAGAGAACATCTGCTAATTTACCGTTATCATGCGGGGGATGTCTGCGCCCCACCCTGCCCCTTCCCTGCCCGACGCTCCCTCCGATCCCACCCCCCGGCCCGCCTTCGTGGTGGCGGCGCTGTATCAGTTCCGGGTGGTGGCCGACCCGGCGGGCCTGCGCGAGCGGCTGCTGCCGCTGGGGGCCGCGCACGGCCTGTGCGGCACGCTGATCGTGGCGTCCGAGGGCATCAACGGCACGGTCGCTGGGAGCCGCGCGGGCATTGACGCGCTGCACGGGGCGCTGCTGGCCGAGGGGTTCACGGGCCTGGAGTACAAGGAATCCGGGGCCAGCGAGCAGCCGTTCCGGCGCTTCAAGGTGCGCGTGAAAGCCGAGATCGTGACGATGGGCGCGGCGGTCGAACCGACCCGGGAGGCCGGGCAGTACGTGGCCCCGCACGACTGGAACGCACTGATCAGCGCGCCGGACGTGGTCGTGATCGACACCCGCAACCGCTACGAGGTGAAAGCCGGGACGTTCCGGGGTGCGCTGGACCCTGGGATCGATTCGTTCCGGGAATTCCCGGCGTGGCTGGACGCACATGCCGCCGAGCTGGAAGGCAAGCGCGTGGCGATGTTCTGCACCGGGGGTATCCGCTGTGAGAAGAGCACCAGCCTGCTGCGCCAGCGCGGGTACGCGGACGTGTTTCACCTGCAGGGCGGGATCCTGCAGTATCTGGAGGACGTGCCCGAGGAGGACAGCCGCTGGGACGGCGAGTGCTTCGTGTTCGACGGCCGCGTGACCGTCGGGCACGGCCTGCGCGAGGGCGGGGCCGTGATGTGCCACTCGTGCGGGTGGCCGCTGGACGAGCAGGAACGCACGGACGCGCTGTTCGAGGAGGGCGTCAGCTGCCGCCACTGCCACGCGCAGACCACGCCGGAGCAGAAGGCGGCGTTCCGGGCGCGGCAACGGCACTTCGACCGGCAGGCGACCACCACCGCCCCGTGAAGGCAGCCGCGTGAGGCGCCTGGCGGCGGGCGTACTGGCGGCGCTGCTGCTGGGCGGCGGGGCGCTGCTGGCCCTCACGCCCCGGCAGGCACCGCCCACCCCGCAGAGCGCCGAGGTGACGTTCGTGCGCGGCATGATCCCCCACCACGCCCAGGCGATCACGATGGCACAGGCCCTGCGGCGGCGTTCCGGGGACCGCACGCTGCGCTCGCTGGCGCTGGATATCGAGCTGGGGCAGCAGGAACAGATCCGGCAGATGCAGGGCTGGCTGCACCTGTGGAACCTGCCGCCCGTGGACCCGGCCGCGCCCCTGCCCGCCGCGCACGCCCGGATGATGGGCATGGCGTCACCCGCCGAACTGAATGCCCTGAACACCCGGCCCGTTCCGGAAGCCGAAACGCTGTTCGTGCAACTGATGATCCGCCACCACCAGGGAGCGCTGGTCATGGCGCGGCCCGCGCTGGACGGCGGTGTACGCCCACAGGTGCAGTTGCTGGCGCGGCAGATCACGGGTACGCAACGCGGCGAGATCACCGCACTGAGCGCCCTGCTGCGGCGGCGCGACCAGACCCCGCTGCCGCCCCCGCCGGGACTGGAAACGGACAGCGTCGCCCCCGTCCACCATCACTGATAGAGGAAAACCAGCCGCAACCTCCTCCCTACTCCTCCAGCGCCTGCGGGGGCAGCGGCGCGGGGAACACCAGGGCACTCAGGGCCACGCCGCCCAGGCCGGTCATGACCGCCACGCCCAGCCACAGTTCCAGGCTCAGGTTACTCAGGCCCAGGCGCACGGCCCCGCCCAGGTACGGCACCCACACGCACAGCGGCAGCAGGAACGCGAAGGCCCGCACCTGCCACACCCGCGCGGCACTGGGGCGCAGCAGGGCATGCAGCGCGTCGGCCAGCAGGCCACTGAACGCCGCCAGCAGCGGTACCCGCCACTCGCCGGGCGCCAGCATGAAACTCATGCCCAGATTCGTCACGAAGTACATGACCGTCACCGCCCCGAACGGCAACGCGAACCGGCGCAGGATCAGCAGGACCGGCGCGGTCATGATCAGCGCCGTCAGCAGGATCGCGCTCAGTTCGCCGCGCGTCTGCACCCAGCCCAACCCCTGCGGGACGGTCATCAGGCCCCACAGGTACATGTGCATGAACGCCGTGGCCGCCAGCAGGGACGTGCCGGACAGCGCCGCCACCCACCGCACACCTCCCGCCGCCGTGCGCGCCGCCGGGGACCGCCACGCCGCGTTCAGGGGCGACGCCACGATCAGGGCCGCGCCCGCGAACAGCAGCAGGTGCGTGGGCGACAGCAGCGCCTCAATCCCCACCTCGATCCCGAACGCGGTGTGCCACCCCATGTCCCCCAGCCCGCCCAGCCCGAACAACGGCACACCCAACGCCGCCAGATGGTACCCCTCCGGGAACGCCGCCAGACTGCGCCGCCCCCGCCGCCACCCACGCGACGCCAGCAACAGACACCAGCCCGCCACGGCCAGGAACCCGCTGTAGAACAGCGCGTGCCACGGCGTGAAGAAAGTCTCCAGCGACTCCCCGAACTGGTTGTGCGCCCACCCATCCACGAAGATCCCGCCCAGCAACCACCAGCCCAGCGCGATGGTCAGCAGGTTCTGCCGCGTTGAGGCGCGGTACGCAGCGTCGGCCGGTACAGCCTCCGCCACTGGGGGCGAAACGGTGGTCATGCCCTCAGTGTACCGGGGGCCGTGCCCGTTCTCCGAGCAGGCAAGCGATATCGCCTGCTTCCCCCGGAGTTGAGGTGGAAGGTGGGCGCCTAGCGGCGGGCCTCCCCACCCCCCAGCCCCCTACCCCAAAGGGGCAGGGGGGGCAACGTTGCACTGGGCAGGTATTTCACGGATTTTTTGGGGGAGGATTGGACGGGCACGGCCACGTCCTAGACGCCATCCTCCGCCCCCGCGCCGTTCGCCCCGCGCGCTTCGCGCACGACGGGCCGCGTCGCCACGATGGTTGCGTGGCTATGTGGCTTGGTGCGTGCTGGAAGGTTCTACTTTCTGGGCCTCCGCAAAAGCTTGGTTTTCAAAGTAGATCAGCGGCGTTCAGCAAGGCACCCTGCCAGCCACCGCAGACCACCACCGGCCGTCGTGCGCGCAGCGCGCGGGCCTTCCACCGGAGGCGGCAGGATGGCGTCGAAGCCGAACACGTCACCGCCCACAGCAACCCCGCCGCACCAGTAAAACCTCTTGCCCAGTGCAACGCCTGCTCCCCCTGCCCCTCTGGGGGAGGGGGCTGGGGGGTGGGGCAGCACACGGGAACCCCGCCGCCAGGCGCCCACCTTCCAGGTCATCTACCCGAAGTACCCGAGCAGGTCGATCAGCGTGCGGGCGTAATCATTGGGTTTGATGCCGCGTTTTTCGAGTTTCACGCTGGGCGGGAAGGTGACGACTTCGGTCTTGAAGGGGAAGGCGCGCAGGCCGGGCGCGTCGTAGTCGAGGGTCTTGTAGGCGAAGGTGATCTGGATCTGGGTCATGGTTTCGCCGATGCTCAGGACGCGGCGGGCGGCGGCGGTGAGGCGGAGTTTGGCGAGGTCGATGAAGTTCTGCACTTCGGGGGTGGGGGGGCCGTACTTTTTGCGCAGGTCGCGTTCGACGCGGCTGATGGCCTGGAGGGTGCGGCTTTCGCTGAGGCGGCCGTAGGTGGCGATGCGGGCTTCCTCGTCGCTTTTGCCGTCGGCGGTGAGGAAGTACTCGGGCGACAGGCGGGCGTCGATGGGCAGGTCGATGCTGATGTTGACGGGTCCCTCGATCTTCTCGCCCTTGAGTTTGGCGACGGCCTCGGCCAGCAGTTCGGTGTACACGTCGATGGAGACGGCCTGCACGTGCCCGTGCTGTTCTTCGCCTAGGATGTTGCCCACGCCGCGAATTTCCATGTCCTTCTCGGCCAGCAGGTGCCCGCTGCCGAGGTCCTGGAGGTCCGCGATGGCCCACAGGCGGCGCTGGGCGTTCTCGGTCATGCGGGGCGGGTAGAACAGGTAGGCATAGGCGGTCTGGGCGCGGCGGCCCACGCGGCCACGCAGCTGGTACAGCTGGGCGAGGCCGAGGCGGTCGCTGCGTTCGATCAGGATGGTGTTCGCTTCAGGGATGTCCAGGCCGGTTTCAACGATGGTGGTGGCGAGCAGCACGTCGAAGGCGCCCTGCTCGAAGCCGAGCATGATCTCCTCGAGTTCTTCCTCGTTCATGCGGCCGTGCGCGACGCCGATGCGGGCCTCGGGGACGAGGTTACGCAGGTAGAGGCTGCGCGCGCCGATGCTGGCGATGCGGTCGTGGATGTAGAAGACCTTGCCGCCGCGCTCGATTTCCGTGAGGATCGCGTCGCGCACCGTGATCGGATCGAAGGGGGCGAGGACGGTCTGGATGGGTTTGCGGCCCTTGGGTGGCGTCTGGATGGAGCTCATGTCGCGCAGGCCGACCATGCTCATGTACAGCGTGCGGGGGATGGGCGTGGCGGACAGGGCCAGGGTGTCCACGGCGCGGGCGTCCTGTGGAATGTCGATCTTGCCGTCCCTGGCGGTGGGCGGCAGGCCCCGCAGCGCGCGGAGTTTTTCTTTCTGGCCGACGCCGAAGCGGTGTTCCTCGTCGACGATGATCAGGCCCAGGTCGCGGAATTGCACGTCGCCGCTCAGGAGGCGGTGCGTGCCGATCAGGATGTCCACCTTGCCGGCAGCGGCGTCCGCGAGAATGCTGCGCGCCTGTTGCGGCGTCGTGAAGCGCGACAGGCCCTCCACGCGCACCGGCATGCCCTTGAAGCGTTCCACGAAGGTGCTGGTGTGCTGCTCGGCCAGCAGCGTGGTGGGCACCAGCACCGCGACCTGCTTGCCATGCCCGACGACGCGGTGCGCGGCGCGCAGGGCCACCTCGGTCTTCCCGAAGCCCACGTCGCCCGAGATGAGGCGGTCGGCGGGGTTGGCTTTCTCCAGGTCGCGCATGGTTTCTTTCAGGGCCGTTTTCTGGTCGGCGGTCAGTTCGAAGCTGAAGTTCTTCTCGATCTGCTCGTCCCATTCGGGCTGCGCGGGGAAGGCGTTGCCGGGCGTGACCTGCCGCGCCGCGTACTGCACCAGCAGTTTCCCGGCGACCTCCTCGGCATTCTTGCGGGCTTTCTCCTTGGCTTTCGCCCAGTCTTTCTTGTCGAAGGAACTTAAGCTGGGCGGGTCGTCCGTGGTGCCCGGGTGGCGGCGCAGGACCGGCAGTTGCTCGATGGGGACGCGCAGCGTCGCGCCGCCCCGGTACGTGAGGTTCAGGTAATCCCGCGTGACGCCCAGCACCTTCAGGGTTTCCAGGCCCTCAAACTGCCCGATGCCGTGCTCCGGGTGAATCAGGTAATCCCCGACGTGCAGGCCCAGCGCGTCCGTGACGGGTTTGCCGTTCAGGCGCTTGCCGCGCAGGGCGCTGCCCCCCTGGAAACCGTAGATCAGGTCCTCGGTGATGACGACCGTGTTGTGCTCGGGAATGACGAACCCGCCCTCACCGGCCGCGCGCAGGAAGCCCAGGCCGCCCTCCGGCACGCGCGGCACCTTCAGCCAGGGGATCTCGTGGGTGTTCAGCAGTTTGTCCGCGAGGTACGCGGCCGTGCGGTCGTGCCGCACCAGGATCAGCACGCGGTAGTTCGCCCCCCGCCACTCGTCCACGTCGCGTTCCAGGTCGCCCAGGCGGGCGCGGTAGAACGGCAGGGTCGTCAGGCCGGTATCCAGGTCCGGCAGGTCCAGCGCCGTGCGCCCGAAACTGGTGATTTCCCGCGCCGCCAGTTTCGGCCACAGTGTGTCGATCAGCACGCCCAGGCTGCTCGCGTAGAACTCCGGGGAATCCAGGAACACCCGCCCGGGCAGCAATTCCAGGCGCGTGGCGTCCCACTTCACCTCCGTCAGGTACTCGGCGGTGGGTTCCAGCGTGAAGCTCTGAGCTTTCTCGCCCGTCAGCGCGCCCGGCTTCAGGAACCGCAGGGTGTCCAGCTCGTCCCCGAAGAACTCCGCGCGCACCCACACGCCCTCCTCCGCCTCGGCTGGCAGGCCCAGGCCCGGCGCGAGCCGCAGTTCCAGCGTGTCGCCCTGAATCTCGAAGCCGGGCTCTTCCCCACGCTCGTAGCCCAGGCGTTCCAGGCGCGAGAGCAGTTCCTCACGCGGGTAGTTCGAGCCGACCCGCAGCGTCAGGGCGTGGTCCTCCGGGCGGGCCGGGAACAGGTCCAGCGCCGTGTTCACGTCCAGCACCACGTGCTCGTGCCGGGCGTCCCAGTCGCGCAGGCCCGGGTTCACGCTGACCGGCGCACCAAGCGCGCCCGCCGTGGCGTAACTGCCCAGGCGGTCCGGGGTGGTCAGCAGCACCGCCGGGCCAGGGAACGCCGCGAACAGCGCCGCCCGCGCCACCTGCGGCAACAACAGAAGATTCCCTGCCGGAGCGGCAGGCAGCAACTTGGAAAGATTGGGCGCGGCAACAGTCACCTGAAGAGTTTACGCGCCCCCGCGCGGAAAGACCGAGAGCGAACAGACGAGGCGGCGCTCAGCCGGCACCCGGCGGCCCGGCACTCAGCGGCCCGGGGTCTTACAGCCGGTCAGTAGCGTTTTCGTGGTCGTGGTGCTGTTGCCGGTGAAGGTACTCAGGGTCGCCACGCCCTGATGCTCCCACCACTGCAGCCCACCGCGTGCGCCCGCCGGGCCGCTGAGGCTGGCGTAGCGCGCGCCGCTCGCGCTGATCGCCTGCGCCAGCCCGTGCCGCTGCCCGTTCCAGTCGAGCATGGCGAACAGGGGGTCCTGGCCGAACTGCACGTAGTACACGCTCAGCTTCTTGCCGGCGTCGCAGGTGTACTGGAACACGCGGTAGTTCACCTGAACGGGCGGCGTGGCGGCCCCCGCCACCGACCCCATCACGACGCTGCCTGCCACCACACCAGCCCACCACAAACGAAGGTTCATGCGGCCACCCTAGGCCCCCCGCATGAAGGGAACCCGAGCGGCGCATGACAGGCTCCGGCGTATGCTCGCAGCATGCCACGCGACTGCAAGCCGCGCCCACACGCCGCCACGCGGCTGCTGATCGGCCTCGCCGCCGCTCTCATCGTCACCCTGCTCACCCCGCGCGAGTGGCTGCCGGAAGCCCGCACACTGACCGCCTGGGTCACCTTCTGCGTGACCGTGATGGCGCAGCTGTGGCCCGTCATGATGACGGCCGGACCCGAACGCACCCGCCAGCTCGCCACCCGCGAGGACGACACCCGCGCCGTCGCCGCGACCATCACCACCTTCACCGCCATCATCAGTCTGGTCGGCGTGATCTTCCTGCTGTCGGCCGCGCACGACCAGCGCGGTCTCCCGGAAATCCTCCTCACGGTCCTCGCGGTCCTGACGGTCGCCGCCTCGTGGCTGCTCGTTCAGACCGAGTACACCCTTCATTACGCCCGGAACTACTACCGTAACGGCCGCGGCGTCCAGTTCCTGCATGGCGACACGACCCTTCAGGAACCCACCTACTGGGACTTCGCGTACCTCAGCGTCACCATCGGCATGACGTATCAGGTCAGCGACACCAACCTCAACACCCGCAGCATGCGCCGGCTTCTGCTCGGGCACGCCCTGCTGTCCTTCGTGTTCGGCACCGTCATCATTGCCGTCACCATCAACGGCGTGGCCGGACTGATCCAGTAATACGGACTCCGGTTGAAAGGTTTGCAACAACCGTTCAATCCGAGCGGATGCGAGTGGGAGCCCTGCGGATTCCGGGCGTGGAGAGTGGGCAGGGTGGCGGCCACAGCAAACACCCGCCCTCACACTGGAGGGCGGGCGCAGGCTCTGTTCGCTCAGCCGAGGCGAACCAGGGCGCGGGCGGCGAGGATGTCCACGAGGTGCGCGCGGTACTCGGCGCTGGCGAAGCGGTCGCCGAGCAGGTCGCCCGCCTCGACGAGGCCGGTGGGGGCCGTGTTGCCGCCCTTCACGGCGTCTTCCAGAGCAGGGAGGCGGTGGGCGCGTTCGGCCGCGCCGGTGTACGCGGCGCGGACCTCGCCGCTGGCGTGCCGGGCAACGGCCAGACCGACGATGGCGTAGTGACTGGCGGGGTGCCGGAACTTCTCGTAGGCGCTGGCCTGGATGGTGGCGGGAACGCGGATGTGCGTGAGGAGTTCGCCGGGCTGCACGGCACTTTCGAACATCCCGACGAACATGTCGTCGGCGTGGACGGTGCGCTCGCCGCCGGGGCCACGGATGACGAATTCCACGCCCAGGGCCAGGGCGGCGGCGGGGTAGTCGGCGCTGGGGTCGGCGTGGGCCAGGGACCCGCCGATGGTGCCGCGGTTGCGGACCATGGGGTCACCGACCCAGCTGGCCACCTCGGGGAACAGGGGGAGGTCGCTGCGCAGCACCTCGGCGTGGGTGGTCATGGCGCCCACCACGTACCAGTCGCCGTCGCGGGTAATCCCTTTCATTTCCTGGATGCCCCAGATGTCCAGCAGGGCGGGCGGCTGCGCCAGCCTGAGTTTCATGGCGGGCAGCAGGCTGTGCCCGCCGGCAATGAGTTTCAGGTCGGGGTTCGCGGCGAGCGCGGCGATGGCCTGATCGACGCTGTCGGCTTTCTGGTAGTCGAAGCTGGCTGGATACATATATCCCTCCGTGATGGGGGTTGATGGTTGAGAGGTGATGGTTGATGGAGAAGGGACGGTCTGTTCTATCGACCATCAACCTTCACCCATCAACGGTTCAGTCGTCGGCGGCCTGTGGCTGGTTGCTGCGGGCGTCGCGGACGGCCTTCCAGACTTTCTCGGCGGTGTAGGGCATGTCGAGGTGCGCGATGCCGCACTCGTGCCACAGGGCGTCCATGACGGCGTTGGCGACGGCGGCGGTGCTGGCGATGGTGCCGGCCTCGCCGATGCCCTTGACGCCCAGGGGGTTGTGGGGGCTGGGGGTGACGGTGTGCCCCAGTTGGAAGGTGGGCACGTCGTCAGCGCGGGGCATGGCGTACTCCATGTACGTGCCGGCCAGCAGATTGCCGTCCTCGTCGTACGCGGCGTCTTCCAGCAGCGCCTGACCCATGCCCTGCGTGATGCCGCCGTGCACCTGTCCCTCGGCGATCAGGGGGTTGATCAGGGGGCCGCAGTCGTCGATGCAGCCGTAGTTGCGGAGTTTCACGTGGCCGGTGTCGGTGTCGATCTCGACGACGGCGATGTGCGTGCCGAAGGGGTACACGAAGTTCTTGGGGTCGTAGAAGGCGGTGGCTTCCAGGCCGGGTTCGAGGTCCTCGGGGTAGTTGTGCGCCAGGTGCGCCATCAGGGAGATGTCGAAGAAGGTCTTGCTCTTCTCGGGCGCGCCTTTGATGCGGAACACGCCGCCTTCGTGTTCGACGTCGTCCACGCTGGCTTCCAGGAGGTGCGCGGCGATCTTCTTCATCTTGGTGGTGATCTTCTGCAGGGCGACTTTCAGGGCGCTGCCGCCCACCGCCGCGCTGCGGCTGCCGTAGGTGCCCCAGCCGTAGGGCATGCGGCCGGTGTCACCGTGGATCAGGTCGATGTCCTCGATGGGAATCTGGAGTTCGTCGGCGGCGATCTGCGGGAACGCGGTCTCGTGGCCCTGGCCGTGGCTGTGGCTGCCAGTGAACAGCTCGACCTTGCCGGTGGGGTGCACGCGCACGAGGCTCGATTCCCACTGTCCGGCCTGCGCGCCGAGCTGCCCGACGAGGGCGCTGGGGGCCAGTCCGCAGGCTTCGAGGAACGAGATCAGGCCGACGCCCAGGATCTTGTTGCTGCCTTTCATGCGGGCCTGTTCCTCGCGCAGGGCCGGGTAGTTCATCATGGTCATGGCCTTGTCGAGGGCCGGCTCGTAGTTGCCGCTGTCGTACACGAGGGCCACGGGCGTCTGGTACGGGAACTCGTCTTCCTGAATGAAGTTCTGGCGGCGCAGTTCGGCGGGGTCCATGTTCAGTTCGTGCGCGGCGATGTCCACGATCCGCTCGACGAGGTAAGTGGCCTCGGGGCGGCCCGCGCCACGGTAGGCGTCGACGGGCACGGTGTTCGTCATGACGCCCGTGACCTTTGCGTGAATGGCGGGGATCTTGTACACGCCGTTCAGCAGCGTGGCGTACAGGTACGTGGGCACGGCGGGCGCGAACAGCGTCTGGTACGCGCCGAGGTTCGCCAGGGTGTTCACGCGGAAGCCCAGGATCTTGCCCTCGTTGCTCAGGGCCAGTTCGGCCTCGGTTTCGTGGTCGCGGCCCTGCGCGTCACTGACGAAGGCCTCGCTGCGCCGCGCGGTCCACTTGACGGGGCGGCCCAGCAATCTCGTGGCGAGCAGCACGATGACCTCTTCCTGGTACTGGAAGATCTTGGTGCCGAAGCCGCCGCCCACGTCGGGGCTGATGACGCGCAGTTTGTGTTCGGGGATGCTCATCACGAACGCCGCGAGGATCAGGCGGTGAATGTGGGGGTTCTGGCTGGTGGTGTACAGCAGGTACTCGCCGCTGGCGGGCGTGAACTGCGCGAGGCTGCTGCGCGGCTCGATGGGGTTGGCGATCAGGCGGTGGTTCTTCAGTTTCACGCTGACCTTGCGGGGCGCGGCCTTGAAGGCCTCGTTGGTGGCGGCCTCGTCTCCGATCTCGAAGTTGAAGGCCACGTTGCCGGGTACGTCGTCGTGCACCAGGGGCGCGCCCTCTTTCAGGGCGGCGCTGGCGGTCGAGACGGCAGGCAGCGCGTCGTAATCGACTTCCAGGGCGGCGGCGGCGTCCTCGGCCTGCGCGCGCGTCTCGGCGATCACGACGGCCACGATGTCCCCGACGTGGTTGGCTTCATCCAGCGCAATGGCGGGGTGCGCGGGGGTTTTCAGGTCCGGCAACAGCCACCCGACCGGGATGCTGCCCAGCCCGGCGTCCTTGACGTCCTGTCCGGTCAGCACGTGCACCACGCCGGGCAGGCCCGTCACGGATTCCTTGTTGATGCCGCCGATCTTCGCGTGCGCGTAGGGGCTGCGGACCATCGCGGCGTGCAGCGCGCCGGGAATCACGATGTCGTCGGTGTAGTTGCCGGTGCCCGTGATGAAACGCGGGTCTTCCTTGCGCTTGAGGGCCTGCCCGAAGTACTTCTCGGTCTTGGTGTCCGTCATGAGGTGGGACCTCCCTGGAGGGGGTGATGCGCTGAAGGGTAGGGCGGGATCGGGTCTCAGGGTTCAGGAAGCCGGGGGTGCGGCGTCCCGGATGTCCAGCGGGGGGACAGGGACGTACCGCCGTGACCCCTGAACGCCGTTCAGTCGTCGGCGGCGGCGGCGTTACCCTGCATGGCGCTGGCGGCGTGCTGCACGGCGCGGACGATGTTGTGGTAGCCGGTGCAGCGGCAGTAGTTGCCTTCGAGGTGGTGACGGATCTGGTCCTCGGTGGGGTTGGGGGTGTGCTTGAGCAGTTCGGCGGAACTCATGATCATGCCGGGCGTGCAGAACCCGCATTGCAGGCCGTGTTCTTCCCAGAAGCCGGTCTGGAGGGGGTGCAGGTCGGCGACGGTGCCGATGCCCTCGATGGTGGTGACGTCCATGCCGTCGGCCTGCACGGCCAGCAGGGTGCAGCTTTTCACGGCGTCGCCGTTCAGGTGCACGGTGCACGCGCCGCACTGGCTGGTGTCGCAGCCGACGTGCGTGCCGGTCAGGGCGAGTTCCTCGCGGATGAAGTGGACGAGGAGCGTTCTGGGTTCCACGTCGCGGGTGTAGGACTTGCCGTTCACGTTCACGGTGACGTTCATGGGTGCCTCCCTCAGGGACCTTGGGTCCTGTCGAGCTGGTGCGTTAAAGCTGGTGCGGCCGGTATCTGCCGGTGTCTGCGGCGCGCCGCAGCGAACGCCGGGAAAGGCGGAAGCAGCAACAGGGGAACCGACGCCGGAACTGAGTTGTGTGACCGGCCTTATTGAAACACAAAAAAGGTTGGAAAAGGGTGCCGGCCCGGCAGCGCCAGCAGGGGCGCCGGCCGGTGCGTGGGCCGGGCGTGGGCCAGTGTATGAGCCGGTGCAGCGGCAGTGCCGGTGGGGGCGGCGCGTGGTAGGTTGGTGGGGTCAAGCAAGTGGGTGTCACCGGGTGCGGCGCGGGCCGCAGGTCCGGGTGACGGGGTTCCTTTCCGGAGGGTTCCAGTCTGGTGGGCCGGGTCCGCGAATAAGGCTTAACGGTCGGGCCTGTGGAGTGCGCGTTCTGCCGCTTTCCGTGGGGGCGGGGTGATGGGCGCGGGTGCAGAACGGGAGGTTATCGGGGCGGCATGAACGAGCGACTCGTACTGGAAAGGCAGCGGCGCGTCACGGCCTGGAACCGCTTCGTGGCGCGCGGCGGCGCAGGTGGCGCGGCGGGCGTGAGCCGCGCGGCGGGGGACGTGCCCTCGGGCGTGCTGGCCTCCTGGGGCCGGTCGGCGCTGACGGTCTCGCCGGACTGCGTGACGGCCCCCGTGTCCGATCAGGGGCCGGCGTGGACGGGTTCGCCGCTGGAGTTCGCCACGCGGTCCCTGCGGCCCGAACTGGGCACGCTGGCGCAGGACGGGGACCTGATGGTGGCGCTGGCCGACACGCGCGGGCAGCTGCTCTGGACGGCCGGCAGTCCCCGCATGCAGCGGCTGGGGCGGGCGCTGAATTTCGTGCCCGGCGGTCACTGGGACGAGTGCAGCGTGGGCACCAACGCGCTGGCGCTGGCGCTGCGGGAACGGCAGGCGGTGCGGGTGTTCGCCGCCGAGCATTACGTGCGGGCCGTGCATGACTGGGTGTGTTACTGTGCGCCGCTGCGGGACGCGCGCGGGTCGCTGCTGGGCGTGCTGAACCTGAGTACCGTGTGGGATCAGAGTACGCCGCTGGGACTGGCGAGCGCGCAGCATTACGCGCAGCGGATCGAGGCGCAGCTGGCGCAGCAGGACGTGCCGGCAGGCGTGCAGGTGCGGCTGTGCGGCGCGCCCAGCGTGCACCTGGGGGGCCGTAGCCTGCACCTGACGCCCCGGCAACTGGAACTGCTGACCGTGCTGGCCCTGCACCCGGACGGCCTGACGCTGGACGCCCTGCACGCGCACATGTACGGGGACGCGCCGATCAGTTCCAGCACCCTGAAGTCCGAGGTCAGCACCCTGCGGGGGCTGCTGGGCGGGCAGATCGCGTCGCGGCCGTACCGGCTGAGCGTGGCGGTGGATCTGGACCTGCTGCGGGTGGAGCGGCTGCTGCTGTGCGGTGACGTGAACGGCGCGCTGGACCTGTTCGACGGGCCGCCGCTGCCGGTCAGCGAGTCGCCGCTGCTGTCGTACTGGCGCTCGTACCTGGACGGAGCGCTGCGCCGGGCGGTGTGCGGGCTGCGGGACCCGGCGCTGCTGTGGCGGTACGCGGCCCGCTTCGATGATCTGGAGGTGCTGGCGCTGCTGGAGTCGCTGCTAGGACCGCAGGATCCCCGGCGGGAGGTGGTGCGGGCGCGGCACGCGGCGCTGCTGCGCGAAGAGTGACGGACGTCCGCGGGGCCGGGCCCTGCTTCCTGTAGAGTGGCGCGGCACAGAGATGATTCTGCAGGTCCCGGTGGGCGCGCAGGCCGCGCGGCGCGGACGTTATCCCTTCACGCGGTGAAGCAGGGGCAACTCACGTCGAGAGATGAGAGTCTGACGGCATGTCCGACGAGCAACTAAAACTGGCCGCCGCGATCTTCGCTGATCTGCCGGATCAGCGACACCACCGTGGGCTGAACCACAGCCTCGTGAACATCGTCGTCATGGCTCTCTGCGCTGTCATGAGTGGCGCCGACACCTTCCCGGAGATTCAGACGTTCGTGCAGTCCAAACGGGAATGGTTCCTACGCTTTCTCGATTTCAGGCGTGTCCCCGATCATGAAACCTTCCGACGGGTCCTCTCGAAGCTGGACCCCACCGCCTTCCAGTCCAGCGCGCTGGACTGGGTCAAGCAGGCGGTTGGCGGCAAGCTTGAAGGGGACATCATCAGCATTGACGGCAAGCGGCTCCGTGGCACCTCGGCCCACGAAGTTCAGGGCATTCACATGGTGAACGTGTGGGCTGCACGGCAGGGCCTCTGTCTGAGTGCTCAGGCCGTCAAGGGCAAGCAGAACGAACTCTCCACCTTGCCCAGTGTGCTCGACACGCTGGCGTATCTGGACGTGGCCGGGTGCATCGTGACGATCGACGCGATGGGCACCCAGCGGACGGTGGCGAGGAAGTTGGTTGCGCTCCAAGCGCAGTACGTTCTGGCTCTGAAGGGCAATCAGGACACGTTGTTTGAGGATGTCCAGGAGATGTTCGACGACGCTTCGCGTCGTCTGTTTGCGGACACGGCACTCCTGGGAGTCAGCACCTGGGATGATCGTCGGCGGGATGAGCGGCGGACCTGCTGGGTGTTGCCTGCAAGCCCGGATCTGGATGATCACGAGTGGCCGGGCTTGCAGAGTGTCGCGCTGATTGAAAGTTCCAGGCTCGTGAAGGGCAAACGGGTGTCGCAGCGGAGGTTGTTCCTGTGCTCGTTTGCACCGGACCCGCTGACCGCGTTACACGCGGTCAGGACGCACTGGCAGGTGGAGAACTCGTTGCATTGGGTGCTGGATGTTGCCTTTGCGGAAGATGCCAACGTGACAGTCGCGGATCACGGTGCCGAGAACCTGGCGGTGCTCAGACGGTGGGCCTTGAATCTGATGCGTCAGGAGGGGTCAGTGGGTGCGATCAACAAAAACCGCAAACGTGCAGGCTGGGATGATCTGTACCGTGACGGCCTTCTGCAGCAACTCCGCCCTGACCCGACGTGAGTTGCCCCTGC
>NZ_CP115166.1:300000-450606 GCF_028622095.1 Deinococcus aquaticus
TCCCAGCTGACGGGAGTGGCGTTATACGGACTCCGTCTGTTTCGTTGACAACTTGGGAAGGCGCCAAGTTGCCAACTCCACGCCCGGAACCCGCTTTGCTCCTACTCGCTCTGCGGAGCAGCTCTACGAGTCCGCTCGGGTTGAACGGTTTATGCAAACCATTCAACCGGAGTCCGTATTACACAGTCCCGGCGGCGGCGCGGCCCGCGATCCGGCCGCTGAAGATGCAGCCGCCCAGGAAGGTGCCTTCCAGCGCGCGGTAGCCGTGCACGCCGCCCCCGCCGAAGCCCGCGACCTCGCCCGCCGCGTACAGGCCGGGAATGGGCTGGCCGCCCTGACCCAGGACGCGCGCGCTCAGGTCGGTTTCCAGGCCGCCGAGGGTCTTGCGGGTCAGGATGTTCAGTTTCACGGCGATCAGCGGGCCGCTCTGCGGGTCCAGCAGTGGCCCCGGTTTCGCCACGCGCACCAGTTTGTCGCCCAGGTAGGCGCGTGCGCCGCGCAGCGCGGTGATCTGCGGGTCCTTCCCGAAGGGGTTGGCCAGGGCCGCGTCGCGGGCGTGAATCTCACGGCGGACCTGTTCGGGGTCCAGCAGGCCGTCGCCGGTCAGGTCGGCCATGCCGCGCAGCAGGTCGTCCAGGGTGTCGCGGACCACGAAGTCCTCGCCCTGATCCATGAAGGCCTGCACGCTGGGCGAGACGCGGCTGCCCACGCGGCCCAGCGTGGCGCGGATGTCCCGCCCGGTCAGGTCGAGGTTCTGTTCGCTGCCGCTGAGCGTGAATTCCTTCTTGATGACCGCGCGGTTCAGCACGAACCACGTGTACGGCCAGCCCTGCGTGGTGATGTGCGTCAGGGTGCCGAGCGTGTCGAAACCCGGCGCGTGCGGGTACGGCAGCCGCTCGCCGGTGGGGGAGAGCCACAGGCTGCTCGGCCCCGGCAGCACCCGGATGCCGTGCCCCTTCCAGATGGGGTTCCAGTTGCGCAGGCCCTCGGTGTAATGCCACATGCGGTCCGGGTTGATCAGGTTCGCGCCCTGCGCGTGCACCGTCTGCTGCAACTGCCCGTCCACGTGCGCGGGCACGCCCGCCACCATGAACGCCGGGGGTTCACCCAGCCGCTCGCGCGGCCAGTTGCGGCGCACCAGTTCGTGGTTCCCGCCGATCCCGCCGGAGGTCACGATGACTGCCCCGGCCCGCAGGTCGAAGTCCCCGACGACCACGCGGGAACTCGCCTCGCCGCGCGCCACCTGCGAGGTTTCCAGCACGTCGCCGCGCACGCCCGTCACGGCCGGACCGTCGAACACCAGTTCCCGTACCCGGTGCCGGAAGTGCGCGCGGATGCGCCCGGACAGCAGGTGGGCGCGCACACGCCGCTCGAACGGCTCGACCACGCCCGGCCCGGTCCCCCAGGTGATGTGGAAGCGCGGCACGCTGTTTCCCGGCCCCAGCGCGCCCTGCCCGCCCCGCTCGGCCCAGCCGACCACCGGGAACAGTTTCAGGCCCTGCGCGGCCAGCCACGAGCGTTTCTCGCCCGCCGCGAAGTCCACGTACGCCTGCGCCCACTGCCGGGGCCAGTGATCCTCGGGCCGGTCGAAACCGGCGGTGTTCATCCAGTCGCTCAGGGCCAGTTCGCGGCTGTCGCGGATGCCCAGGCGGCGCTGCTCGGGGCTGTCCACCAGGAACAGGCCCCTGAACGACCAGAAGGCCTGCCCGCCCAGGTTCTGCTCGCCCTCCTGGTCCAGCAGCAGCACGCGCTTGCCGGCGTCGGCGGCCTCGGCCGCGGCGACCAGTCCGGCCAGTCCGGCTCCCACCACGATGATGTCTGCGTTGTCCTGAGTCATGGGTTCTCCTTGGGTTCACGCGGGCCTGCCTGCGCCCGGTGAGTGCGCCGCGCCCCCCGGCGGCCTGTTTAAAGTGTTCAGCGCTGACCGGGCGCTGTGGGTCGGAACGCCGCCATTGTGCCGCAATTCGCGCTGTTCTGTACCGGGTTCACCGGTCGCTCCGGCCCGGCCTTCCTGCTCAGACGAGCGGCGTGCGCCGGCGCCCGCGCTGCCTTATGCTGGGTGGGTACTCAATCAGGCCGTTGTTCTGCATGGATAACCAGCGGCCCGCCCCAGACACCGCGTCCGGCGTGAACCATGCGTCCGCCCCTGAAGGCTTTCAGGCTGGTGGGCGCTGTCTGCCGGGTGTCTGCCACCGCACGAAGGGTGGTCAAGGAGCGACATGCAGACACTGAACCTGACCGTGAACGGCCAGCCGCGCGAGGTGCCCGCCGGAGCGCACACGAATCTCCTGAACACCCTGCGCGCCCAGGGCCTGACCGGCTGCAAGGAAGGCTGCGCCGAGGGCGAGTGCGGCGCGTGCGCGGTCCTGATCGCCCGGGATGACGGACAGGGCGGGACGCGCTGGGACAGCGTGAACGCCTGCCTGGTGACGCTGGGAGCCGTGGACGGTGCGGACGTCGTGACGGGCGAGGGCCTGGGCTCGCCCGCTGCGCTGCACCCGGCGCAGCGGGAACTGGCGGTGCGGGGCGGGTCGCAGTGCGGGTACTGCACGCCGGGCTTCGTGGTCAGCATGGCCGCCGAGTACCTGCGCCCGGACCGCGTGGACGGCCAGCACGGCGCGGCGAACGGCTTCGACCTGCACGCCCTGAGCGGGAACCTGTGCCGCTGCACCGGCTACCGCCCCATCGCGGACGCCGCGTACGCGCTGGGCACGCCGGAGGCCGCCGACCCCCTGGCCGCGCGCCGCACCCAGCCCGCCCCGGCCCCGCGCCCCACGGCCCTGATTGCCCCGGACGGCGCGTTCCACCGGCCCGCGACCCTGGCAGACGCGCTGACATTGCTCGCCGCGCACCCGGACGCGAAGGTGCTCTCCGGCGGCACGGACTGGGGCGTGGAGGTGAACCTGCGCCACGCGCGGGCCGCCGTGACCGTCGCGGTGGATCACCTGCCGGAACTGCGGGTGTTCGAGGAGCGCGCGGACTCGCTGCTGCTGGGCGCAGGCTACAGCCTCAGCGACCTGGAACGCCGCCTGGACGGCCGCGTGCCGCTCCTCTCGCAGTGGTTCCCGCAGTTCGCCAGCCGCCTGATCCGCAACTCCGCCACGCTGGGCGGGAACCTGGGCACCGCGTCGCCTATCGGGGACAGCCCGCCCGCGCTGCTGGCGCTGGACGCCTCGGTGCAGCTGATCGGCCCGGACGGCGCGCGCGAGGTGCCGCTGGCCGATTACTTCACCGGGTACCGGCAGACGGTGCGGCAGCCCGGCGAACTGATCGCGGCCGTGCGGATTCCTCTGCCGCTCTCGCCCCTGACGGCCTTCCACAAGATCGCCAAGCGCCGCTTCGACGACATCTCCAGCGTGGCGGTCGGGTACGCGCTGGACGTGCGCGGCGGCGTGGTCACGCGCGCCCGCATCGGCCTGGGCGGCGTGGCCGCCACGCCCCTGCGCGCCCATGAGGCCGAGGCGGCGCTGGAAGGGCAGCCGTGGACGGAGGCGACCGTCCGGGCGGCCGCTCGCCTGCTGGGGCAGACCGGCACGCCCCTGAGCGACCACCGTGCCAGCGCCGCCTACCGCGCCGCGATGCTGGAGCAGAGCCTGTTGAAACTCTGGTTCGAATCGCAGTCCACGGAACAGGAGGTGGGCGCATGAGCCTGCACGAACGCCCGGACGCCGCGCCCGTGGGCGAGGCCATCCCGCACGAGAGCGCCGCGCTGCACGTGACCGGGCACGCGCTGTACACCGACGACCTGGGCGTGAGACTCCAGAACCTGTTGCACGCGTGGCCAGTCGGGTCGCCGCACGCGCACGCCCGCGTGACGGGCCTGGATACGCAGGGCGCGCACGCCGTGCCGGGCGTCGTGCGCGTCCTGACCGCCGCCGACGTGCCCGGCGTGAACGACGCGGGCGTCAAGGGCGACGAGCCGCTGTTCCCCACGGTCGCCATGTACCACGGCCACCCGGTCGCGTGGGTGCTGGCCGACTCCGAGGACGCCGCCCGGCTGGGGGCCGCCGCCGTGCAGGTCAGTTACGAGCCGCTGCCGTCGGTCATCACGGTCCGCGAGGCCATCGCGCAGGATGCCTTCCAGGGCGCGCAGTCCACCCTGAGTCGCGGCGACGTGACAGTCGGCTTCGAGCAGGCCGCGCACGTGTTCACGGGCGAGTTCGACATCGGCGGGCAGGAGCACTTCTACCTCGAAACGAACGCCGCGCTCGCACACGTGGACGAGGCCGGGCAGGTGTTCATCCAGTCGAGCACGCAGCACCCGACCGAGACGCAGGAGATCACCGCGCACGTGCTGGGCCTGCCGTCCAGTTTCGTGACCGTGCAGTGCCTGCGCATGGGCGGCGGCTTCGGCGGCAAGGAGATGCAGCCGCACGGGTACGCGGCGGTCGCGGCGCTGGGTGCCACCCTGACCGGGCGACCCGTGAGGCTACGCCTGAACCGCACGCTGGACATGACTCAGACCGGTAAACGCCACCCGTTCCACGCGGCGTGGAAGGCCGGGTTCGACGCCGACGGGCGCTTCACGGCGCTGGAGGTCACCCTCACCAGCGACGGCGGCTGGAGCCTCGACCTGTCCGAGCCGGTCATGGCGCGCGCCCTGTGCCACCTGGACAACGCATACTTCATTCCGCACGTGCACGCGCGCGGCCGGATCGCCCGGACGAACAAGACCTCGCAGACGGCCTTCCGGGGCTTCGGCGGGCCGCAGGGCATGCTGGTCACCGAGGACATCCTGGGCCGGGTCGCGCCGCTGCTGGGCCTGGACGCCCACGAGCTGCGGGCGCGGAACTTCTACCAGCCGGGCGAGGCGACCCCCTACGGCCAGCCGGTGCGGCATGCCGAGCGCATGCACGACCTGTGGGCGCAGCTGCTGGCGCGCAGCGACTTCCAGGCCCGCCGCGCCCAGGTCGAGGCCTTCAACGCCGCGCACCCGCACCGCAAGCGCGGCCTGAGCGTCACGCCGGTCAAGTTCGGGATCTCGTTCAACTTCACGGCGTACAACCAGGCGGGCGCCCTCGTGCACGTGTACAAGGACGGCTCGGTGTTGATCAACCACGGCGGCACCGAGATGGGCCAGGGCCTGCACACGAAAATGATGCAGGTGGCCGCGACCGCGCTGGGCGTGCCGCTTTCGTCTGTGCGCCTCGCGCCGACCCGGACGGACAAGGTGCCGAACACCAGCGCCACCGCCGCCAGCAGCGGCGCGGACCTGAACGGCGGGGCGGTCAAGGACGCCTGCGATCAGATCCGCGCGAACCTCGCCGCCGTGGCCGCCGGAACGCTCGGCGTGCACCCGGACGACGTGCGCTTCGAGGCCGGGCGCGTGTTCCCCATCGGGCATCCGGACCGCAGTCTGGACTGGAAGACCCTGGTGCACGATGCGTACCACCTGCGCACGCAGCTGTGGGCGGCGGGCTTCTACCGCACGCCGGGCCTGCACTGGGACCGCGTGGCGATGCAGGGCGAGCCGTTCAAGTACTTCAGTTACGGCGCCAGCGTCACCGAGGTCGAGGTGGACGGCTTCACCGGCGCGTACCGTGTTCGCCGCGCCGACCTGCTGCACGACGTCGGGGACAGCCTCTCGCCGCTGATTGACCTGGGGCAGGTCGAGGGCGGGTACGTGCAGGGCCTGGGCTGGCTGACGCTGGAGGAACTCCGCTGGGACGAGTCGGACGGCCCGAACCGGGGTCGCCTCCAGACCCAGTCGGCCAGCACGTACAAACTGCCCAGCTTCAGCGAGCTGCCCGAGCAGTTCAATGTGGGCCTGCTGGAACGCGCCACGGAGAGCGGCGTGGTGTACGGCAGCAAGGCCGTGGGCGAGCCGCCGCTGATGCTGGCGATCTCGGCCCGCGAGGCGCTGCGCGAGGCCTGCGCCGCCTTCGGCCCGCCCGGCCGCAGCACCCTGCTGAACAGCCCCGCCACGCCCGAGGCTGTGTACTGGGCGCTGCACGAGGCCCGCACGGCCCGGCGTGAAGAGGTGCCCGGTGACTGATACGGATTCCGTTTGTTTCGTTGACAGATCGGAACACCACCGATCTGTCAACTCCACGTCCGGAATCCGTTCTGCTCCTACTCGCTCCGCTCGGATTGAACGGCTTTGCAAGCCATTCAATCGGAGTCCGTATGACACTCCCGTGCGCGGCGGTGGCGCGTGAACTGGCGTGAGGCCCTGAACGCCCTGCACACGCGGGGCGAGGCGGGCGTGCTGGTCACGGTCGCGGCCGCGCGCGGGCACACGCCGCGCGAGGCCGGCGCGAAGATGCTCGTCACCGCCGACCAGACCTGGGACAGCGTGGGTGGCGGGAACCTCGAAGCGACCGCTGTGGACCGTGCCCGCGCCCTGCTGGCGACCGGCGCGACCACACCGGACCTGCTGACGCTGCGCTTGACCGACCGCGCCGCGAACGACCACGGCCGCCAGTGCTGCGGCGGCGAGGTCACGCTGCTGCTCGAGCCCATGCAGGCCGCCCGCGCGCACGTCGCCGTGTTCGGCGTGGGGCACGTGGGCCTGGAACTCGCGCGCATCCTGTCGCGCCTGCCGCTGCACCTGCACCTCGTGGACTCACGCGCGGCCCAGCTGACCCCCGAGCGCCTGTCGGTCCTCTCGGACGCCGCCGCGACCCTGCACGTGCATCACTCCCCGATTCCCGAGATGACCCTGCACGACCTGCCCGCCGGAACGCACCTGATCGTCATGACGCACGATCACGCCGAGGACGCCGCCCTGATCGACGCCGCGCTGCGCCGACCGGAGATGGGATTCGTGGGCCTGATCGGCTCGGCCGCCAAGTGGACCCGCTTTCAGGCGCAACTGCGCGACCTGGGCCACCCGCCCGCCGCCCTGGCGCGCGTCACCACGCCCATCGGCCTGCCGGACCTGATCCGGGGGCCGCAGCGCAAGCACCCGGCCGTGATCGCGCTGGCGGTCGCCGCGCAACTTCTCCCGCTCATTCAGGCGGCGCCTGCCCTCCAGACGCTTCCCGCCCCAGAAAGGACCCCGTGACTTCCCCTACCTCTGCCCCCACCCTGTACCGCGCCACCTACCTGCACACGCCCCGCAATCCCTTCACGCATCCGGACGCACTGGACGCCCAGTCGGACGGCGGCCTGCTCGTCCAGGACGGCGTGATCCGCGCCGCCGGACCCTTCGCGGACATCCGGGCCGCGCACCCGGACGCCCCGGTCACCGACCTGCGCGGCGGCCTGCTGCTGCCGGGCTTCATCGACACGCACGTCCACTACCCGCAGGTGCGCGTGATCGGCGGGCTGGGACTGCCGCTCCTCGACTGGCTCGACCAGTGCGCCCTGCCGGAGGAGGCCCGCATGGCCGACCTTGCCTACGCGCGCGGCGTGGCCCGCGACTTCATCGGCGGGCTGATCGGCGCCGGGACGACCACCGCGCTGGTGTTCGGGTCGCACTTCGCGGGCGCCGTAGACGCCTTCTTCGAGGAGGCCACCCGCACCGGCCTGCGCGCCGTGACCGGCCTGGTCGTCAGCGACCGCCTGCTGCGGGGCGAACTGCACACCACGCCCCAGCGCGCCTACGACGAGGGCCGCGCCCTGATCGAACGCTGGCACGGCGCGGGCCGCAACCTGTACGCCGTGACGCCCCGCTTCAGCCTGTCGGCCAGCGAGGGCATCCTGGACGCCTGCGCCGCCCTGATGCGCGACTTTCCCGGCGTGCGCTTCACCAGCCATGTCAACGAGAACACCCGCGAGATCCAGACCGTGCGCGACCTGTTCCCCGGCGCCCGCGACTACCTCGACACCTACGAACGCGCCGGACTGGTCGGCCGTCACTCGGTCCTGGCGCACAACGTCCACCCGACCGACCGCGAACTGTCCGTGATGGCCGCGCACCGCTGCACCGCCGCGCACTGCCCGTGCAGCAACTCCGCGCTCGGCAGCGGCTTCTTCCCGTTGCGCCGCCACCTGGACGCCGGCGTGCACGTCTCGCTGGGCAGCGACGTGGGCGGCGGCACCGGCTTTTCCCTGCTGAAAGAAGGCTTGCAGGCGCACTTCATGCAGAACCTGATGCCCGGCGGCGTGCCCCTGAGCCCCGCGCACCTGCTGTACCTCGCCACGCTCGCCGGGGCCGAGGCGCTGGACCTGCCGCACACCGGGTCCTTCGAGCCGGGCCGCGCCTTCGACGCCGTGCACCTGAACCCCGCGCCCGGCACGCCCCTGGACGCCGTGTTCCGCCACGCCGCCAGCCCCGAACGCGCCCTGGCCGCCGCCTTCGCCACCGGCACGCCCGCCGACGTCGCCCGCGTCTGGATCGGCGGGGATACCGTACTGGGCAGCTGAATCCAGAAGAGAGGCGCGCCCCTGGATTGACCGGGGGCGCGCCTCTTGAGTTGTTGGGCCTCATTACGGAGTCCGTCTGTTTCGTCCTCCACCCGGAACCATCACCGGATGGAGAACTCCACGCCCGGACCCCGCTCTGTTCCTGCTCGCTTCGCTCGGATGGAACGGTCTGCAAACCGTTCCATCGGAATCCTGTCAGCCCTGCAACTCCGCCTCGCGTTCCAGGCGTTGCTGGCGGCGGCGGGCCAGCTGGCCGTGTTTCGGGGCGAACAGGAACGCCAGTCCGAACAGCACGCTCTGCGTGAGGACGATGCACGCGCCGGTCGCGCCGTCCAGGAAGTAACTGACGTACGTGCCGAGCAGGCTGGACAGCACGCCGGTCGCCACGGCCAGCCACATCATGCGGCTGAAGCGGTCCGTGAGCAGGTACGCGGTCGCGCCGGGCGTGATCAGCATGGCGACGACCAGGATCACGCCGACCGTCTGGAGGGCGCTGACGATGGTCAGGGCCAGGATGACCAGCAGCGCGGCGTACAGGAAGCCGGTGTTCAGGCCGATGGAGCGGGCGTGCGTGGCGTCGAACACGTACAGCAGCAGGTCGCGGCGTAGGATCAGGATGGCGCCCAGCGCGACGGCGCCCGCGATGACGGTCTGCCACAGTTCGTCCTGGCTGATGCCCAGCACGTCCCCGAACAGGATGTGTGACAGGTGCACGTCGCTGGACACGCGCGAGATCATCACGAGGCCCAGCGAGAACAGCGCCGTGAACACCACGCCGATCACGGTGTCCTCCTTGACGCGCGAGCGGGACTGGATGAAGCCGATGGCGCTGACGCTGATCAGGCCGAACACGAACGCGCCGATCACGAACGGCAGGTTCAGCAGGTACGCCAGGACCACGCCGGGCAGCACGGCGTGCGACACGGCGTCGCCCATCAGGGACCAGCCCTTGAGGGTGATGAAGCACGACAGGACCGCGCAGACTGCGCCGACCAGCGAGGAGACCAGCAGGGCGCGCAGCATGAAGTCGTACCCGAGGGGGGCCAGCAGTGGGGTGAGCAGGGCGTCCATCAGCGGACCTCCGGGGCGCGCGCGGGAATGCGGGCCGGGTCGTGCAGCGGGGAGCGGCCCCCGAAGGTGAGGGCGAGGTTCTCGGCGGTGAGGATCTGCGCGGTCGGCCCGGCGGTCAGGACGGTGCGGTCGGCGACCAGGGCCACGTCGTCGCAGAAGGTTTCCAGGGTGCCCAGGTCGTGGGTGCTGACCAGGACGCTGCGGCCACTGCCCGCGAGGTCGCGCAGCAGACCCGTGATGGCCTCGCTGGTGCCGACGTCCACGCCGCCGAAGGGCTCGTCGAGCAGCAGCAGGCGGGCGTCCTGCGCCAGCGCGCGGGCCAGGAAGGCGCGTTTGCGCTGCCCGCCCGACAGTTCCCCGATCTGCCGCTCGGCGAAGTCGGCCATGGAGACGCGCGCCAGGGCGGCCTGCACGGCGTCGCGGTCGCTGGCGGACGGGCGGCGCAGCAGGCCCATGCGGCCCTGGCGGCCCATGGTGACCACGTCACGCACGCTGACCGGGAAGTCCCAGTCGACGTCCTCGGCCTGCGGGACGTAGGCGATCACGCCGGCCTTCTGCGCCTGCCGGACGGGCTGCCCGAACACCTGCACCTGCCCGCGCAGCGGCGGCAGGAACCCCATGATCGTCTTGAACAGCGTGCTCTTGCCGGCGCCGTTCATGCCGACCAGGCCGCAGATCCGGCCGGGTTGCAGGGTCAGCGTGGCGCTTCTCAGGGCGAGGCGGCCGCCGCCGTACGCGACGCTCACACCCTGCACGTCCAGCGCAGGGGCGCTCACGGCTGCTCCCCCGTGAGTCCGGCGAGGATGGTGTCGGCGTCCCTGCGTAGCAGGTCGAGGTAGGTGGGGACCTCGTCTGACAGCGAGTCCACGTGCAGGTCCCCGCCGTAGCGGGCGCCGGCCTCGGCGGCGACCTGCCGCATGCCCTTGTCGGGGACGGTGCTCTCGCAGAACACCGCCGGGACGCCCTGGGCGCGCACGCCGTCGATCACGGCGCGGATCTGGCGGGGCGTGCCCTGGCCTTCCTCGGCGTTGACGGGCCACAGGTACAGTTCCTTCAGGCCGTAGTCGCGGGCGAGGTAACTGAAAGCCCCCTCGCAGGTGACGAGCGCACGGCGGTTCGGGGGCAGCTGGCCCAGCTGCGTGGAGAGCTGCTGGTCGACCTCGCGGATCTGCGCGGCGTAGGCGTCGGCGTTGGCGCGGAAGGTGTCGGCCCCGTCCGGGTCGAGGTCGGTCAGGGCCCGGCGGATGTTCTCGACGTAGATCAGGGCGTTTTTCGGGGACATCCAGGCGTGCGGGTTGGGTTTGCCGGCGTAGGCGTCGGCCGAGATGTTCACGGGCGTGATCCCGTCCGTGAGCGTGACGGTGGGCGCCTCGCTGTCCTGCGTGAAACGGGTGAACCAGCGTTCGAGGTTCAGGCCGTTGTTCAGGATCAGGTCGGCGCCCTGCGCGCGGATCAGGTCGCTGGGCGTGGGCTGGTACCCGTGGATTTCCGCGCCGGGTCTGGTGATGGACACGACCTCAATGCGGTCGCCGGCGACGTTGCGGGTCATGTCGGCCAGGATGGTGAAGGTGGTCAGGACGCGGGGGCGGCCTTCGGGGTCAGTCCCGGCATCGGTGGTCCCGGCGCCGGTCTGGGTGGGGGTCTGCTCGGCAGGGCGGCAGGCGGACAGGGTGCCGGCCACGCACAGCAGAGCGGCGGAGAGCAGCAGCATCTTCATATTTTTAGTCTCGCCTAAAAATTGTTTTAGGTCAAGCTGGCTGTCAGTGATGTTCCAGGATAAACTTGACTATTCCGCTCGGTTTAACTAGGGTACGGCGCGTGAACCGCTTCCTGATCCCCCCGACCTCCCCGCTCGCCGCCTCACTACCCGGCGAGACCGGCCGCGCCCTGAACGGCCACTGACGTGACCCGCCTGAACCTGTGCGCGGACGAATCCCGCGCCGCCGGAGAGGACCCCATCGGCACCGCCCCCCACTGGGCCGAGGTGACGGTCCTGGAACTCGACGTCCCCATGTGGGCCCGCCTGCGCGACGTGAACGCCTGGACGCCCGAACAGCAGGCCGTGTTCGCCGCGCTACGCGAGAAGGTGGAGGCGAGCGGCGCCGGATTCGGCCTGCTCATGAGCGCCCCCACCCGGCGCGGCAGCCCCCTGCGCGTACGGCACTACACCCTGGCCGATCCCCTGCACGGCGGCCCGTCAGGCGGGTACGTCCGGCGCGACTACGCCAGCGAGCTGTCTCAGAGCGACTGGGCGCGCGGCCTGCACGACACCCTGATCGACCCGTCCGCCCTGACCGGCGGCGACAGGACCAGCGGCGACTGGACCGAGCTGCCCGCACCGGACGGCCCGGACCTGCACGTCTGCACGCACGGCACCGTGGACGCCGCCTGCGGCCGCTACGGCGTGCCGGTCTATCAGGCGCTGGGCGGCGCGGGTGTGCGCGCGTGGCGGACCGGGCACTTCGGCGGGCACCGCTTCGCCGCGACCGCCGTCGAGTTGCCCTCGGGGCTGCTGTGGGCGCACCTGACCCCGGAACTGGCCGTGCAGGTCGCGCGGCGCGAGGTCACGCCCGCCCAGGTCGCCGGGCACCTGCGCGGCTTCGCGGGCCTGCCTCCGCTGGCGCAACTGCTCGACCGGCACCTGCTTGTCCAGTACGGCTGGGACTGGCTGAACCGCGCCCGCCGCGCGACCGTCGAGACCCACCCGGACGGTGACCACACCGTCACCCTGACCGCCAGCGGCCCGCACGGCCCCGAGACGTACCGCGCCCCGGTCCTACCCGCCGCGTCCCTGCACCTGCGCGGCTCCAGCCACTCCGGGGACGCCGCCCCGGTCCGGCAGTTCACGCTGGGCCCGGTCACGGCCCTCACGCCGGTGGGGAGCGCGTGAAGCTCCGGCCCGCCGCGCTGCTGCCCCTGGCGGCCCTGACGCTGCTGCTGAGTGTCCTGCTGTCGCTGGCACTCGGCGCGAGCGACATTCCCCTGGCCGAGGCCGCCCGGCTGCTGCTGCACCCGGACGACAGCACGGACAGCCTCGTCATCCACACGCTGCGGCTGCCGCGCACGCTGGTCGCCGCGCTGGCCGGGGCGGCGCTGGCCGTGTCGGGCCTGCTGCTGCAGGGCGTGACCCGCAATCCCCTGGCCGACCCCGGCATCCTGGGCGTCGAGGCAGGCGGCGCGCTCGCCATCCTGATCATGGTCGTGTTCCTCCCGGCCGCGCCCGCCGCGCTGTTCGTGCCCGCCGCGTTCCTGGGCGGCGTGCTGGCCGCGCTGGCCGCCTACGTGGCCGCCCGCACGGCCAGCGTGACCCCGCTGCGACTGGCGCTGGCGGGCGTGGCGGTCGCCTCGCTGACCGGGGCCGCCACCCGCGCCGTGCAACTGCTGTTCGAGGAACGCGCCCAGGGCGCCCTGTTCGCGCTGTCCGGCTCGCTGGCCGGGCGCACCTGGGAACAACTGGCCCAGATCGCGCCGTGGCTGGGCGGCGGGCTGCTGCTGTCGCTGCTGGCCGCGCCGCGCGTGAACGTCCTGACCCTCGGTGAGGACGTGGCCCGCAGCCTCGGCGCACGCACGGACCGCGACCGCGTGATCGTCACGGGCCTGGGCGTGCTGCTGGCCGCCGGGTCCGTCAGCGTGTGCGGTCCTGTCGGATTCGTCGGCCTGATCGTCCCGCACGCCGCGCGCGCCCTGAGCGGCCCCGACCACCGCCTGAGCCTGCCGCTCGCGGCGCTGCTGGGCGCCGGGTTCCTGACCCTGGCCGACACCGCCGCCCGCCTGATCGACCGGCCCGCCGAGACCCCGGTCGGCATTCTGGTCGCGGCGGTCGGCGCGCCCGTGTTCGTACTGATCGCCCGCCGCGTGGGCCGCCGCGAATGACACCGGCCCCGCTGTCTCCGCCCCTTCCTTCCTCTACCGTTTCACTGAAAGGACCCACCATGCCCGACCGTTTCTCACGTTCCACCCTGCTGACCGCCCTCCTCCCGGCCCTGCTGAGCGCCCCGATGGCCTCGGCTGCGCCGGTCAGCGTACCCACCGAACGCGGCCCCCTGACCCTGCCCGCCCCCGCCCGGCGGGTCGTGGCGCTGGAGTACTCGTTCGTGGATACCCTGCTGGCCCTGGGGGTCAGGCCGGTCGGCGCGGCGCTCGGCACGCAGGGCGGCGACCGGGGCGCGCCCCCCTACCTGCGCCCGAAGGTGGGCGGCATCACCCACACCGGCAGCCGGGGGCAGCCCAGCCTGGAAGCCATGGCCGCCGCCCGCCCGGACCTGATCCTCGCGGACGCCCTGATCCACAAGGACAGCGCCGCCGGGTTCGCGCGCCTCGCGCCGACCGCCGTGTTCCCCAGCCGCCGCGCCGACCTGGACGAACTGAACAACCAGACCCTCCAGATCGGCCGGCTGGTGGGCCGCGAGGCCGCCGCCCGGCAACTCCTGGCCGACCAGAAGACCCTGATCGCCAAGGCCCGCGCCTTCACGAAAAAGGGAGCGCCGACCTTCGTGGCGGGCGTGGTCACGCCCACGTCGTTCACGGTGCACACGCAGGGCAGTTTCGCCGGCAGTTTCCTGGAAGCGGTGGGCCGCCGCAACGCCGTCCCGGTCCGTGACGGGCAGACGCAGTTCGAGACCAGCCTCGAGGGACTGGTCGCCCTGAACCCGCAGACGCTGGTGCTGTTCACCGCCCCGGACGAGAAGCCCGTCACGGACACCTGGGCGAAAAACCCGCTGTGGCAGAAACTGAGCGCCGTGAAACGCGGCCGGGTGTACACCTTCAACCGGGACGACTGGACCCGTGGGCGCGGCCCGACCGCCCTGAAACTCATGACCGCGCAGGCCATCGAGAGCCGCTTCCTGCAGGACGCCGCGCCCGCACGGGGCTTCCAGTACCAGCCGTGACCGCCCTCTCCGCAGGTGCGCCGCGCTTCACGACCGCCCGCGCCGTCACGGTCGCCGTGATCCTGGCCGTCCTGTGCGCCGTGCTGGGCATCCTGGCGCTGGGGCTGGGCGCGGTCCCGACCCCCGCCCGCTCGGTGCTGGCGGCACTGCTGGGCGGCGGGGACGACCTGACCCGTCAACTGGTGCTGGACCTGCGCGCCCCGCGCGTGGCCGTGGCGCTGCTGTGCGGCGCGATGTTCGCGGCGTCCGGCACGGTCATGCAGGGTGTGATCCGCAACCCGCTGGCCTCGCCGGACCTGATCGGCGTGGGGGCCGGGGCGGGACTGGCCGCGACCGTGTTCCTGCTCGCGTGGCCCGCCGCGCCTCCCGGCGGGCTGCCCTGGGCGGCGCTGGCCGGTGCGTGGGGCGGCTTCGGGCTGGTGCTGCTGCTCGCGCAGGAACGCGGCGGGCGGCTGCACCCGGTGCGGCTGGCGCTGGTGGGCGTGGCCGTGGCCGCCGCGCTGGGGGCCGCGCAGCAACTCGTGCTGGTCCGCGCGCCCGACGGCCTGGGCAGCGCCCTGACCTTCCTGACCGGCACCGTGTACGGCGCCGACAGCCTGCGCGCCGCGCGCCTGCTGCCCTGGGCGCTGGTCCTGCTGCCCGCCGCCTGGGCGCTGCACCGCACGCTGGACATCCTGAACCTCGGCGAGGACCTCGCCACCAGCCTCGGCACGCGCGTCAATCCCTCGCGGCTGCTGGCGCTGGGCGTGGGCGTGGCCCTGGCGGGCGCCGCCGTGACCGGCGCGGGTATCCTGGGCTTCGTGGGCCTGCTCGCCCCGCACGTGGCGCGGCTGCTGGTCGGCGCGCGGCACGCCCGCGCCCTGCCGGTCTCGATGCTGCTGGGCGCGGCGCTGGTCCTGGCGGCCGACACGCTGGGCCGCACGCTGCTGCCCCCCCTGGAAGTCCCGGCCGGACTGCTGACCACCCTGGTCGGCGCCCCGTACTTCCTGTACCTGCTGAGGAAAACCCCATGACCGACCCGCTGCCCACCCACCGCCCCGCCCCGCTCGTCACCCGCGACCTGCGCCTCGGGTACGGCCAGAACGTGATCATTCCGGACCTGAACCTCAGCATCCCGGCCGGGCAGGTCACGTCCATCATCGGCCCGAACGGCTGCGGCAAGAGCACCCTGCTGCGCGCCCTGGCCCGCCTGCTCCCGCCGGGGCGGGGCAGCGTGCTGCTGGACGGGCAGGCGCTACACACCCTGCCGGGCCGCGAGATCGCCCGCCGCCTCGCCATCCTCCCGCAGGGCCCCGTGGCGCCCGAGGGCCTGAGCGTCGAGGAACTCGTGTGGTTCGGCCGTCACCCGCACCAGGGCCGCTTTCCCGTCCGCCGCCCCGGGGACCGCGAGGCCGTCGAATGGGCGCTCGACCAGACCGGCATGCGCGTCTTCGCGGGCCGCGCCCTGGAAGACCTCAGCGGTGGGCAGCGGCAGCGCGCCTGGATCGCCATGAGCCTCGCGCAGCAGACCGACATCCTGCTGCTGGACGAACCCACCACCTACCTCGATCCCGCCCACCAGCTCGAGGTGCTGCACCTCGCGCAGCGCCTGAACCGCGAGCAGGGCAAGACGGTCGTGATGGTCCTGCACGACCTGAACCAGGCCGCCCGCTACAGCGACCACCTGATCGCCCTGAGGGGCGGCGAGATCCACGCGCACGGCCCGGCCAGTGAGGTCCTGACGCACGACATGCTGCGCGACGTGTTCGGCCTGAAAGCGCACCTGCTGACCGACCCGGACACCGGCTGCCCGCACGTCATCCCGTACGCCCTGACCCGCTGATGGATTCCGATTGACCCGGACGAACGCGCGCCCCGAGCTGTGCAGGGGCGCGCGTTCTGTTCGGTCTGTCCGTCAGCCGGGGTGTGCGCTCAGGGTTTCCACTGGCGCTGGAGTTCACGGATCATCAGTTCCTCACCGATGGGGCCGCGCAGGCGGCCGAACAGCTGCTGGTCCAGGACGTACACGCGGCCGCTGCGGCTGGCGTTCAGGCGCTGCGCGAGCGGGTTGGCCTGCCAGTCCCGGCGGGCCTGCGCGGTCGTGTTGCGGCTCGAGGCGATCAGGAAGACCACGTCGGCGTCCAGGCCGGCCAGGGCCTCGCTGCTGACCTTACGGTAACCTTCGCCGAGGCTGGGGTCGGCGCTGCCGGGCAGGACCAGCCGGAAGCCCAGGCTCTGGAAGAAGCCGCCGGTCCAGTCGCGCGGCCCGAGGACCGTGAACACGTCCCGCTGCGGGCCGCCGGCGTTCCAGACGACCAGGGCGCGGGCGCCGCGCAGCGGGGCGGGCACGTCCTGCGCGGCGCGTCGGATCAGGGTCGCGTGGCGGCTCAGGACCGCTCTGGCCTGCGGTTCGCGGTTCAGGGCGCGGCCCAGTGTCACGACGCTTTTCTGCCAGTCGCCGCTGTGAATGCCGTGGAGCAGCAGGGTGGGGGCCAGCCGGGTCAGGGCCGGGTAGTTCGCGGCGGCGTAGTTCTCGCCGACGATCAGGTCGGGTTTCACGGACAGCAGCACTTCCAGGTTGGGGTTGAAGCGGTCCCCGACGTTGATGGGTGCGCCGGTCACGCGGCTGCCCAGGTAGCGGATCTGGCGGATGGGGGAGCCGTAGTCGCGCGTGGCGATCTGGGCGGCCTCGCCGTAGGCGGCGGGCTGCACGCCGAGTGACAGCAGCAGGTCCAGGGCGTGCGGGCCGAGCGCGACGACCCGGCGGGGTTCGGCGCGCAGGGTCGTCTGCCCGGACGTATGCGGAACGGTCACCGGGTAGTGGGCGGCGGCGGCGGTGCCGGTCAGCAGGGGCAGGGCGAGCAGGGGAAGGGTCTGGAGGGATGGAAGACGCACAGAATGATAATAACAAATCATTATCAAGTGACAGTCGATTCAGGCCCGACTCACTGGACCCACCGACCTGCGCGGGAGGACTAGCGAATTTCGTCCATCAGCACGCAGAATGACGGGACCCCGGGGCGTCGTCCCTGCTGCCGTCATCCGGAGAACTGCTCTAGAATGAGACATGTTCTCCACGAGGCCGCCGCATGCCCGACCGTGAAACGCAGCTGTTCGTCGCGATGTTCAGGAAGTCGCCCATCGGCATGGCGCTGGTGTCCCCGCTGGGCCGTTTCATGACCGTGAACGACGCCCTGTGCGCCCTGCTGGGCTACCCACGCGAGAAACTGCTGACCCTGACCTTCCAGGACATCACCCACCCGGATGACCTGGACGCCGACCTGGGCCTGCTGCGGCAACTTCTGGAAGGCGAGATACCGCAGTACGAGATGAGAAAACGCTACTACCACTCTGACGGGCGTGAACTCTGGGCGCAGCTGAACGTCTCCATGATCCTGTCCGACGACGGGTCCCCCTCGTTCTTCGTGTCGCAGATTCAGGGCCTGTCCGCAGCGGGCGCCCCTGCCGGCCCCACACCGGCCAGTTCAACACCGGTCACTGGCTGAGCGGACCGCCGGACAGCAGAGGGGGGAGGGTGGCCACTGCGGCCCCCTCCCCCCCTTCCTCTGGTTCGCTTACCCCGTGCGGCCCAGGCGGGCGGCCAGGATGGCGGGGCCGTGCTCGGCGGCGGTGCGCACCAGGATGCCCATCTTGTGCGGGTTGGCTTCCAGGTCGATGCGCAGGCCCAGGTCGGCGGCCGCCTCGCTGCAGGCCGGGCCGATGGACACCACGACCATGCGGTTCAGTCCGGCGCGGGCTTCTTCCAGCAGGTTCAGTTTCTCGGCGTACTTCAGGAAGTGCAGGATCTGCGTGCCGCTCGACAGCAGCAGGATGTCCGGGCCGCCCAGGATCACGTCCCGCACCGCGCGGGCCAGCGGGCCGGTGTCCTGCGGGAACGCGCAGCGGTACACGGGTATGCTCGTCACGCGGATCCCGGCGTAGCCGAGTTCGCGCAGCATGGCGGTCGGGACGGCCTCGCCGTACTCGAGGATCACGGCGTGCTGCCCGCGTTCCAGCGTGGCGATCAGGTGTTCCTGCACCTCATGCCAGGTGCTGGGTTTGGGCACGATGGTGCTGCTCAGCCCGAAGGTCTTGAGGGCCTGGGCGGGTTTGCTGCCGCGCGACACGAACGGCACGGCGCGCAGGGTTTCCAGGTGCTGCGGGTCGCGGGCCGCGAGTTCTTTCAGGAACATGCGGGTGCCCACGCCGGTCAGGCAGGCGACGGCGTGAATGTCCCCGGCGCTCAGGTCACGCTCGAACTGCGACAGGGGCGCGTTCAGGTCCAGTTTCATCTCGCGCATGCTGGGGGCGACCTGGGGCGCGCCGCCGTACTTGCGGATCAGGGTGTGCATCTCTTCACTGCGGCGGGATTCCAGACTCAGTACGTTCAGGCCAGCGAACCAGTCCATACGTCACCTCCTTCGGTGCGGGTGGCGTACATGGGAACGCGCACGCCGGGCGTATCAAGGCTCTCGCCGGTTTCAAGGTCGAAGGTGTGTTTCAGCAGCGGTGAGGCGACCTTCAGGCGGATCTGACCGTTCCGGGTGTAACTGCCGGTCAGGCCGCGCGACAGGACGCTCGCGCCAGTGAACGGGTCGAGGTTCCCCAGGGCGAACACGCGGCCCGCCACGTGGAACACGGCGACCTGCTGCCCGTCGATCAGGGCGCACACGCCCGTGCCGGGCAGGATGTCGCTGACGGCGCACACACGCGTCCAGGGCAGGGTGGGGGAGACGGCAGTGGGGTGGGCGGGGGTGAGGGTCATCGTCGCTCCTTGAGGGGTAGCAGGCTCGCAGGCAGGGTGCGGGGTGGGGGTCAGGGGTGGGTCATGAGTGTCAGGTCAGTCGTCGCCGCCCGCCATGGGCAGCGGCGTCAGTTCGTGCGGGGAGGCCGGGCGGATCTGCCCGCGCTCGTCCACCCACTGCACGCCGTCATCGCGGGCGTCGCTGTTCACGAAGGTGCGGAAGCGCGCCCGGATCGCCGGGTCGGCCACGGCGGCCGCCCATTCGTCCTGGTACGTGCCGACGTGGCGGGCCATCCCGGCTTCCAGTTCGGCGCAGATGCCCAGGTGGTCGTCGACGATCACGGACTTCAGGTACTCCAGGCCGCCGTCCAGGTTCTCCAGCCACGTGCTGGTGCGCTGCAGGCGGTCGGCGGTGCGCACGTAGAACATCAGGTAGCGGTCGAGCAGCGTGATGACCCCGTCCTCGCTCAGGTCACTGGCGAGCAGCACGGCGTGCCTGGGCGTCACGCCGCCGTTCCCGCCGACGTACACGTTCCAGCCGCGCTCGGTGGCGATGATCCCGAAGTCCTTGCTGCGCGCCTCGGCGCACTCGCGCGTGCAGCCCGAGACGCCACTTTTCAGTTTGTGCGGGCTGCGCAGGCCCCGGTAGCGCAGTTCCAGGCGCACGGCGAGACTGGTGCTGTCCTGCACGCCGTAGCGGCACCAGGTGGATCCGACGCAGCTCTTGACCGTGCGCAGGCTCTTGCCGTACGCATGTCCGCTCTCGAAACCGGCCGCGATCAGGTCCTCCCAGATGGCGGGCAGGTCGTCACGGTGCGCGCCGAGCAGGTCGATGCGCTGCCCGCCCGTGATCTTGCAGTACAGCCCGAAGCGTTTGGCGACCGCGCCGATGGCGATCAGTCCGTCGGCGGTGATCTCGCCGCCCGGCACGCGCGGCATGACCGAGTACGTGCCGTTCTTCTGGATGTTCGCCAGGAACGCGTCGTTCGTGTCCTGCAGCGGCGCGTGCTGAGGCTTCATGATCAGCTCGTTGTGCAGGCTCGCCAGGATGCTGCCCACGGCGGGTTTGCAGATCTCGCAGCCCAGGCCGGTGCCGTGCGCAGCGAGCACCTCGTCCCAGGTCATGTGGCCCTTCACGCGGATCAGGTCGAACAGCTCCTGGCGGGAGTACGCGTAGTGCTCGCACAGGTGGTTGGTGACCGTCTCGCCCAGGCGGCGCAGCTCGGTCTGGAGCAGGCCGTGCATGCCCGGCACGCAGCCGCCGCAGCCGGTGCCGGCCCCGGTGCATTTCTTCAGGCTGGCCACGTCGCGTGCACCGTCCTGCACGGCGGCGCACAGGGCGCTGGCGCGCACGTTCTCGCACGAGCAGATCAGCGCGTCGGCGCTGGTCATGACGGCCCCGCCCGGCAGAGGCGGCACGATCAGCGTCTCGGGCGGCACGGTCAGCGGCGTGCCGGACAGCGTCAGGTCCAGCAGGTCACTGTAGCGGGCGGTATCCCCGACCAGCAGGCCGCCCAGCACGGTCGTCCCGTCGGCCGACAGCACCAGTTTGCTGTACGTGCCGCGCACGTTGTCGCTCAAGGACACCGTGCGGCAGTCCGGCGTGACGCCCCGGGCGTCGCCGAACGAGCCGACCTCCACGCCCAGCAGTTTCAGCTTGGTGCTGAGGTCCGCGCCCCGGAAATGAAGCGCTTCACCGGACAGCACGCCAAGTTCCCGCAGGACGTTCGTGGCCGTCACCTTCGCCATCTGGTAGCCGGGCGCGACCAGACCGTAGATGCGGCCGTCATGCAGCGCGCACTCGCCTGCGGCGTACACGTGCGGGTTGCTGGTGCGGCCCGTGTCGTCGATCCGGATGCCGCCGCGCTCTCCGACCGTCAGACCCGTCTGCCGGGCCAGCTCGTCGCGCGGGCGGATGCCGGCGCTGAACACCACGAGGTCCGTTTCCAGGCGGGTGCCGTCCGTGAAGTTCAGGCCGGTCACGCGGCCCTGCTCGCTGCTGGTGATCGCTTCCGTGGATTTTCCGGTGTGCACGCCGATGCCCATGCCCTCGATGGTGCGGCGCAGTGTGGCCCCGCCCTCGGCGTCCAGCTGGGCGGGCATCAGGTGCGGGGCGAACTCCACGACGTGCGTGTCCAGGCCCAGCTTGCGCAGCGCCCCGGCGGCTTCCAGGCCCAGCAGGCCGCCGCCGATCACCACGCCGGTCCGGGCGCTGCGGGCCGCCTCGCGGATGGCGTTCAGGTCGTCCAGCGTGCGGTACACGAAGCACCCGCTGGCATCCCGGCCCGGCACGGGCGGCACGAACGGCACCGAGCCGGTGGCGAACACCAGCGCGTCGTACGTCAGGGTGCGCCCGGTGACCGTCACCTCGCGCGTCTCCAGGTTCACGTCCGTGGCGCGGCCGTACACCACGTTCACGCCCTGCGCGGCGTAGTCGGCGTCGGTGGCCAGTGACAGGTCGGGTTGCGGATCGTCCAGGTGGCTGCTGAGGTGCACGCGGTCGTACGCGAGGCGGCTTTCCTCGCTGAGGACCGTGATGTTCACTGCCTGTGCGCTGGCCTGGGCGCGCAGTTGCTCGACCAGACGGTGACCGACCATGCCGCTACCGATGATGACGACGTGCGGTGTGCTGGGAGCCTGGGTTGGGGTCATGTGATCCTCCGTGCGGGTCGTGGCTGCGCGTCTTGCGGCGCAGCGGGGGCGACCGCTGCCGCACATTGAGCCGGATTCTGAGCGCTTTGTCAAGTTTTTCTGACAAAACTGCGGATAAAGTTGGTATCCATGCGGTTATCTGTCCGGAAAAACGCAGATTGAGCGTATTTTTTTTGACGATCTGCAAAGTTGGCCTTGACTTTTCTCACCCTGGCCGTCAGGCTCGCCCCATGAACGCGGCCCCCTCCTGCACCGTCCGCACCACCTGCCCCTACTGCGCGGTGCAGTGCAACTTCGACCTGCACCTCGAGCAGGGTCTGCCCGTCCGCATCACGCCCACACGGGAATGCCCGGTCGCGCACGGCACCGTCTGCAAGAAAGGCCTCGCCGCGCTCAGCGACCTGCGCCACCCGGACCGCCTGACCACGCCGCTGCTGCGCCGTGACGGCCAGCTGGTCCCCGTCAGCTGGCCCGAAGCCATGGCCCACGTCCGCGAGGTCCTGACCCCCCTGATCAGCAGCGCCCCGCAGCGCGTCGGCGTGTTCGGCAGCGGCAGCCTCACCAACGAGAAAACGTACCTGCTGGGCAAATTCGCCCGCGTGGCCCTCCAGACCCCCAACATCGATTACAACGGCCGCTACTGCATGGCCTCGGCCAGCGCCGCCCTGAACCGCACCCTGGGCATCGACCGGGGCCTGGGCTTCCCGCTCTCTGACATGACCCGCAGCGACCTGATCCTGCTGGTCGGCGCGAACATCGCCGAGACCCTCCCCCCGGTCATGCAGTACCTCAAGGGCACCCGCGAACGCGGCGGCGCCATCTACGCCATCGACCCGCGCGCCACCACCACCGCCCGCGTCGCCGGACGGCACCTCGCGCCCCGCCCCGGCACGGACGGCATCCTGGCCCTGGGCCTGCTGCACCTCATGAAAACCTGGGGCAGGATCCGCCCCACCGCGCCCGCCCACGGCCTGAGCGACGTCCTCTGGCACGCCGACGCCTACCCGCCGGCCCGCGTGGCCCACGAGTGCGGCATTCCCGAAACGGACCTGATGACCCTCGCCCGCGCCTACGCCGACGCCCGCACGCCACTGATCCTTACCGGACGCGGCCCCGAACAGCACACCCACGGCACCGACACCGTGCAGGCCTGGCTGAACCTCGCCTTCCTGACCGGCCACGTCGGCAAGCAGGGCGGCGGGTTCGGTACCCTGACCGGCCAGGGCAACGGCCAGGGCGGCCGCGAACACGGCCAGAAGAACGACCAGCTGCCCGGCGCACGCAGCCTGCGCGACCCCCGCCACCGCGCGCAGATGGCCGCCCACTGGAACGTCCTGGAATCCCACCTGCCCCAGCCCGGGTACAGCGCCCAGGAACTCCTGAACGCCTGCGGCGAGAGCGGCGAGGGCGGCATCGACGCGCTGATCGTGCTGGGCAGCAACCCGGTCGTCAGCGCCGCCGGAGCCGGACAGGTTACCGAGAAACTACGCGCCCTCAAGCACCTGATCGTCATCGACTTCCTGCCCAGCGAGACCGCGCAGCTCGCCACGCTGGTCCTGCCCGGCAGCATGTGGTGCGAGGAGGAAGGCACCACCACCAACCTCGAAGGCCGCGTGCAGCGCCGCCGCCGCGCCATGACCGCCCCCGGCGCCGCCCGCGAGGACTGGCGGATCCTGTGCGACCTCGCGCACGCCATCGGCCGGCCTCACGGCTTCACGTACCCCACCTTCCGCGACCTGCAGGACGATTTCTTTCTCGCCACCCGCGGCGGCAAGGCCGACTACAGCGGCCTGAGCGCCGAACGCCTCGACCGCTCAAGCGCCCAGTGGCCCGTCCCGCGCGCCGACGGGCCCGACACGCCCCTGGCCTACGCGCCCACCTATCCTACCCCCGACGGACTGGCCACCCTGCACGTGCCGCGCCTGCCCACCCCGGACCTCGCGCCGCGCGCCCTGCACCTGACCACCGGCCGCCTCGGTAACCAGTACCAGAGCGGCACCCAGACCCGCCGCAACCCCGCCCTGAAAGCCGAGAACACCGTGCAGATCCACCCGGACACCGCCCTGGCGTACGGCCTGCGCGCCGGACAGTCCGTCACGCTGCGCACCGCGCACGGACAGGCCACGCTGCCCGTCACCCTGACGCCCGGCATCCGCCCCGACACCCTGTTCATGCCGTTCCACTGGCCCGACACGGCCAACCTGCTGACCGACCCCACCGCCCTGGACCCCCACTCCCGCATGCCGGGTTTCAAGATCACGCCCGTCACGCTGCTGCCCGCGCCCGCCGCCGCCCACACCACCGACGCCAGGGCCGAACCCAGGGAGGAACCCAGCGCCGCGCCGCGCCCGCTGAGGCCCACACCCACCACCTGACCCCCACCGGCCGATCCCCGCCAGTCCCGTCTTCCCGTCACCCGCCGCTCCCGGCCAGGGTGCCGGGCCGGGTTCCTGCGTCCCAATCCGCCCGCTCGCCAGCCCGGTTTCATCCGGTGACCTGTCACCGGTGCGTAAACAAGCCCCCCACACCCGCAGGAGGAACACCATGACGCACGCCCCCAGCGCCCTCACCTCGGCCCCGGCCCTCACCGGGAACGCCCCCCTGACCCCGGACGCCCGCCGCGTCGTGACCCTGGCCACCCTGGGTTTCACGCTGATGTTCGCCGTGTGGCTGATGTTCGCCATCGTCGGCCTGCCCATCCGCAAGGAACTCGGCCTGACCGACGCGCAGTTCACGCTGCTGACCGCCATCCCGGTCCTGACCGGCTCGCTGCTGCGCCTCCCGGCTGGCATCTGGGCTGACCGTTACGGTGGGAAGCGCGTGTTCCTGATCAACACCCTGCTGACCGCCGCGTTCGCTCTGGCGCTCTCGTACACTAACGGGTACAACCTGCTGCTGACCCTCGCGCTCGGCGTCGGCCTCGCCGGGGTCAGCTTCGCCGTCGGGAACGCCTGGATCGCCCAGTGGGTCCCCACCGCCCGCCAGGGCCTTGCGCTCGGCACGTTCGGCGCCGGGAACGCCGGGGCCAGCCTCACCAAACTGCTGGCCCCCGCCCTGCTGGCCGTCGTGCCCGCCGGACTGCTGATCCCCGGCGGGTGGCACTTCGTGCCGTTCGTGTTCGCGCTGCTGCTCCTCGCCTGCGCCGCCTTCACCTACCGTCTCGCGCCCGCCGACCACGCCCAGCCCAACGGCCGCACCCTGGCCGACTGGGTCCGCCCCCTGGTCAAGGTGCAGGTCTGGCGCTTCGGGCTGTACTACGTGGTCTTCTTCGGCGCGTACGTCGCCCTGAGCCTCTTCCTGCCCAAGTACTACGTGGATCACTACGACATTCCGCTGGCGCAGGCGGGCCTGCTGACCGCGCTGTTCATCTTCCCGGCCAGCCTGCTGCGCCCCGTCGGCGGGTTCCTCAGTGACCGCTTCGGCCCGCGCGCCGTGACCGTCACCTCGTTCGCCGTGATGCTGCTGGCCCTGATCCCCCTGACCCGCGAACTGCCCCTCACGCCCTTCATGCTCCTGACCACCGTCGTCGGCCTCGGCATGGGCGTCGGCAAGGCCAGCACCTACACCCTGGTCGCCCAGTGGTACCCCGGCCAGATGGGCACCGTCGGCGGCCTCGTCGGCCTGCTCGGCGGTCTGGGCGGCTTCATCCTGCCCCTGCTGTTCACCGCCCTGAAAGCCAGCCTCGGCCCGCAGGCGGCCTTCATCATTCTGCTGACCGTCGCCGCTGCCAGCACCGCCGTCTTCGTGGGGAGCATGCTGCGCCTGAAAGCAACCGGACAGCAGCCCACCTTCGCCTGAACCCCAACCACACCTGAATCACACAGACCAGCACAGAGCAGGGGGGCAGGGCCGCACCGGATCAAACGATCCGCGCGGCCCCGCCCCCCCAACCCATGAAAGCCCGCTCTCCTAGCGGACCCCCGGAACGTTCAGCGGACGCCACTGCGCCGAGGGACGCGCAAAGTAATACCCCTGCATGATCCGTACGCCCAGGTTCTCCAGTAACTCCACCTGCCCCAGAGATTCCACGCCCTCTGCCACCAGTTCCAGCCCCATGTCACGGCTCAGGCCCACCACGGCCCGCACGATCGCCGCGTCATGCCCGTCCGGTTTCTCCTCCAGCGCCGACACGAAACTCCGGTCGATCTTCAGGCCACTCAACGGAAAGCGCGCCAGGTACCCCAGGCTGCTGTACCCCGTCCCGAAATCATCCAGCACCACCCGCACGCCGTCCTCCTGGAACGCCGCCAGCAGCCGCGCCGCCCGCTCCGGCGACTGCATCATCAAACTCTCTGTGATCTCCAGTTCCAGGCAGGCCGGCGGCAACCCGCTGTCCCGCAGCGCCCCCAGCACCACACTCCGCAGGTCCCGACTGGCAAACTGACGCGCCGACAGGTTCACAGCCACCCGCACGCCCCCCCACAGAGCCGCGGCCCGGCACGCCTCCCGCAGCACCCACGCGCCCACCTCCACGATCGCGTCACTGCGTTCCAGAATCGGCATGAACGTTCCCGGCATCTGCAACCCATGCTCTGGACTGTTCCAGCGCAGCAGTGCCTCCGCGCACACCACCCGCCGACCCGACACGTCCACCAGCGGCTGAAAATGCAACTCGAACTCCCCGCGCTGCAGCGCCCGCGACAGCGGCCCCTCCAACCCCGCATGCAGGTGCAGACTCGCGTCGAAGAACACCACCGACTCCCCCTGCGTCTTCGCGTCACTGAGCGCCAGCTCGGACGCCTGCCGCAACGACTCCGCATCCTGACCGTCCCCCGGCCAGTACGCCGCCCCGGCACTCCACGACACCCGCACCCGCTCCTCACCCAGCACAACGGGTTCCGACAACGCCGCCAGCACCGCCGACAGCCGCTCCGGCAGCGAGTCACCCAGCAGAATCAACGCGAACTCATCACCACCCACCCGCGCCACCATCTCATCCGACCCCACCAGACCCGCCGCCCGCACGCCCATCACGCGCAGCAACTCATCCGCCGCGTCATGCCCGTACGTGTCATTCACCAGCTGAAAGCGGTTCAGATCCAACGACACCAGCAGGAACTTCCCCCCCGACCGTGATACCCGCTGCGCCAGTTGCGCGTGCAGTAACACCCGGTTCGGCAGGTCCGTCAGGTGATCGTACAGACGCCCCCGCTCCAGCTCCTGCAACTGATGCTGAATCGTTTCCTCCGCCTGCGCCCGCAACTCCTGCTCGTACTCCACCCGCCGCCGCGCACTCTCCAACTCCGCCTGCGCCGTTAACTCCTGCAACTGCCGGTCACGCGCCGCCTCATGCAACTCCGCCTGCACCGCCATCAACCGCCGCAGGTACCCCACCGCCGCCACCGGCTCAGACCCCTCCGAAGCATCCGCCAGCAACTGAAGCGCCTCCACCTGAACCTGCTTCCGGTTATCAGACTCAGCGAGAGAAAGAGCCTGCAGAGCATAGTCAACCCCTGTTTCTATTTGGCCTACTTTTATGTAAACCGTAGCAAATGTAACAAGATTTTCGATTGAGATATTTTCATCACCATTAAAAACTATTATTTCATGCGCTTCCCTCAAAGAAACTGCTGCCTGATGATATTTTTTGATCTTGCTGAAAGCTAGTGCGCGATTGAGCTTTAATGTTCCAAGCAATTCGGGATAATCGGAATTTTCCAGTTCTAACATCGCTTTTTCTGACATAGTAATTGCTTCGCGTATGTTACCAGTTTTCGTGAGGAGGTTTATAATATTATTGTAAAATATCCCATTATATAACTTGTTGCTACTATTTTTTGATATATCTAAACCTTTCCTGTATTCTAGCTCGGCTTCATTTTTCCTATCTTGAGTTTCAAGGATATAACCAATATTATTAATTATTGATAATTCAAGGTTTATAGAATTCGAAGACCTGTCTGATAGCAATAGGTTTTTTTGTGCATCATGAAGGTAATTTAGAGCCTCTAAGAAATGACCCGAAGATATATTTACTATGGCTATATTTGAGTAGATTCCTGCCGCGCCCGTTAGATCTGAAAGATGGATTCTGATCTGAGCTGCTTGTTCTAAATATTGAATAGCCTGACCGCTTTGGAGTTTTGAAAAGCACACTTGGGCAAGCTGAACGAGTATATCGCTTTGGACCTGCTCATTTCCTTTGGATGCGTAATTATCATAGGCTATTCTAAAATATCTTAATGAATCATCTAAAGAGCCCAGTAGTTTTGACGCTAATCCTAAAGCGTAATTTGTGTCACTATCAGTAATTTCTGAACCACTGGCATTGCGCTGAATAATGCTATGCGCAAGATCTAAATCGCCCGCTTTGAGGGCGATAATATCGTTTTTGCCTGCTTGAGATGGGTTTGGCATGATCTGGTGAGATGATACGGGTCGAAACCTTGTGAAAATATTACAGAGTAAGTTGGGTGTAGGGTGAGCGTTTTCTGCTCACCCTACACCCAACTGAAGCGGCTGTTCAATTCCCTCCTAGTAGTTTTTGAATATTAATCCGTCCGTATCCCAATTTGTCTTCAAATAGCTCGTTTCCTTCAATATTACTGATGTTATCAGCCGAATTCAATACTAATTTGATAGTTTCCTCGGCTTTCTCTTCACGTCCTAGGCTTAAAGCTAAAGCGGCGGCTACTACTGGGGTACTCATTGACGTTCCGTTAAGAATGGCGACATGATTTCCTGGAAGCACGCTTTGTACATTTTCGCCAGGGGCCATGATGCCCATGCTTTCCCCATATGATGAAAATTTGCTTTTTGAATCTGTTTTACTTACGCTGCCTACGGCAATATTAAATTTACTATCTTTAAATTGCTGAGCAGGGAAATCCAACCCATCCTTATTGGAATTTCCCGCTGCGGCCGCAATAACCACTTTCCTGCTGTTTGCGTAAGCTATAGCTAGAGTTAATGCGTCTGAATTGTTTGCAGTTCCAAGACTTAAGTTGATGACCGTTGCGCCATTATCTGTAGCCCACACTATTGCTGAGGCCACATCTAAAATATCCCCAATTCCATCGCTATTTAATACGCGAATGGGCATTATTTTTGCTTGGGGAGCAATCTGGGTGACTATTCCTGATACGAAGGTTCCATGACCATAAGCGCCTTGCCCTAATGTGCCTTCTTCTTGGGGTACTGTGTCATTTTCGGAAAAATCGAACCATGATACAGGGCTTGTTAGCCTGTTAGCAAAAATAGGATGACTAGTGTCAATGCCTGAGTCAATGACTGCAATAACTTGACCTGCGCCATTATATGAATTCTGCTCCGCGTATTGTAAACCAATCTGGGCCCAACTCTGTACATTATCTGGAAGGCCTTGGCTAAAGCTGTCATTCCAGGCGTACGCTCTACCGCTACTCCAAACATTCTCACTCTTTGCATCTGGTTCAATGCTCACTAAATCTTTGTTCTTCTCAATGCTGTGTTGTTTGCCGCCTTGTACGGTGAGGGGTTGGCGGGTGGGGTTGGCGATGATGGCGAAGGTGTGGGTGCGCAGGGCGATGGTGCCGCCGTACTGCTGTTCGAGGGTGGCGTTGCTGGTGGCGGTGGTGGTGGGGATGGTAATGATGCTGTCGGGGCGGGCCGTCTGGGTGGCTTGTGGGGTGGGTGTGGTGGCGCAGGAGGCGAGGAGCAGGGTGGTGAGGGCCGTGATGAGTGGTTTCTGCATGGGCGTCTCCTGGGAATGGCGTGAGGTTGGGACGGTGCTGCCACTGGTGGGGTGGTTGGGCTGTGGCTGTGGGTGAAGTTTAGCGGGTCGGAGTAGGTTCATCCGCTGTTCATGAGTAGGTCTTTCTGACATTTTTCTTTTTTAAGCGTCGAATGATGTAACTTAATGAGGTACACATAGCGCCGGGTGTTGATTTTTTCACTTTGACCAGTAAAAAGTTCCTAAGGTGCTAACCAATTCGGCCTGGGTCAGGTGACCTGAGTTCCTCCCTTGCCAGGGGCCGGTTGGGGTGGTGGCCGGATCAGGTCGGCCCTGCCAGTTCCAGTCCGGTTTCGTCGGATGAGCGGGTGTGGGCAGCTCTGCCAGGGGAGGTGCACAGGCGCGTGAATTCAATCCGGTTCTTTCCGGCTGTCTTGGCCCGGTACAGCGCGCGGTCGGCGTCTTGCAGGGCGTCCTGCCACGGCTGGCCGGGTTCGACCCACGTGGCGCCCACGCTGAGGGTGATGGGCCGGGGCAGCAGGCCGCTGGCCCGCTGGTGCGTGTGGTCGGTCAGGTGGCGCAGTTCAAGCCGGGCCCGCTCGCACGGAAGATCCAGGACGATCAGGAACTCCTCGCCGCCCCAGCGGGCCGCGAAATCGGCGCGGCGCAGGCCGTCGGCCAGGGCGCGCAGGACCCGGTCACCTTCCGGGTGCCCGAACTGATCGTTCAGGGCCTTGAAGTCGTCCACGTCGGCCAGGGCCAGCAGGTACCCGCGGTCACTGCCGCTCAGGGCGTTCAGGCTGTGCTCCCCGCCCCGGCGGTTGAGCAGGCCGGTCAGGGCGTCCGTGACGGCCAGGGACTGCAGGGTGTCGCGGTCACTGCTGGCCTGCGCGTACCCGATCCGGAACCGGAACAGCGCGGCCATCAGCAGCAGCAGCGTGCCCAGTGCCAGCTGCGTGGCCAGGGTGTTCAGCCAGCGGCCGTCATTGGCCAGGTCGTTCCAGAGCATCAGGCCCGTGTGGCTCAGGTAGACGCTCGTCACGAACGCCGTGGCGGCGCGGCTGCCCAGCGTCAGGAATCCCATGACGGCGCACATCAGCAGCCCGGTCAGCAGCTGCCCCTCGGCTCCCGGGGGAACGTGACCCAGGTACAGCAGGTCGAACGGCAGGCGGCTCATGGCGGTGAGCGTGATGACCACCAGCGCCATCTTTTCCAGGCTGACCACGGTGCGCCGCTGCACGGACACGATGCCCATGGCCACCGCGCAGAACAGGGCGATCAGCGGCTGCGTGACCAGAAAGTAGAGGCGTTCCGGGAAGTCACTGAACAGCGCCTGCGTGGTCAGCAGACCGGTGGTGAGCAGACCGAACGCGCAGGCCCACAGGTAGTAGGTGCGGTGCGTGCGTTCGGTGGAGCTCTCCATACCGGTCAGCGTAAGGGGTACGTCTGCACAGGACTCTCACGGCCTGAACAGTGAAGGCCCCTGAAGGTGTCCGCGTCCGCGCTGGTGGGGCGTGGGGGCAGGACAATCGGCCCGGCGGGCACAGTATCCTCGGGGCATGAGGCGGCGGTCGCTGGGCGGGCACCTTCAGCGGACGCTGCTGACGGTGTTGACGCTGTGCGCGTCCCTGCTGTACCTGACTCGGGTCGAGACGCCGGCCCCGCCGGTCAGCGCGGGTGGCCATCAGGGTCACATGGGCCAGGGTCACGTGGGCGGGCCGGCGGCAGGGACGCCCACAACGCCCGGGCGGCCCGAACAGTCACACGCACCGGGTGGCCACGGGACAGGCGGACATGGGGCGCACTGCCCGTTCTGTTTCACCGGCGGGTTCGCCCTCGAGCCGGGCCTGCCGCTGGGCATCCGCGTGCAGCCACGCGAGGCTCAGGTTCTGATCTGGCGGTCTGCGCCGGCGCGGTGGCGGACGGTGCGCCACGCGGATCCCCGGGCTCCACCGCGTGCCCGTCGCCGGTCACATTTCGCCGCGCCGGCCAGTTCCGGCCGCGCTCCGGGCCGCATTACCGGCTGACACTGGCCGGCACCAATGTTCATGCGTGTGGCGCTGTCCACTCTGATACGGCTTCCGTCTGCTGCATTCACGAACACGCAACGCGCTTTGCTTCTCTGCGCTCTGCTTCGCAGCTCTACGAGTCCGCTCGGATTGCAAGGGTTGTAAAACATTCCAACCGGAATCCGTATGGGTGATGCGTCGCTCAGGCCCCTGCCGTGTGATGGCCGGGCGTGCCTGACCGCCACTGTTCTTTACCCGTCGCTTGTCGCTTTCTCTGCCGTGCCCGGCCTCACCGCGCGTGATCGCGGGGGCCCCGTGTGCCCCGCGGGCGCTGCTGGCACGGCCAATTCTGGAGTCATCATGAACCACACAGTCAAGACCACCCTCGTTCCTTCCTTCTTCGTTTCTCTTGCTGCCGCCCTGCTGATCTCCGTGGCGGGGGCGCACGCTACCGTGCGCACCGAGGGCGGCCTGTCCGAGAGCAAGGTGGGTGTCAGCGAGACGTACCGCCTGAACGTGCCGACCGAGAAGGAGATCGCGACCACTCAGATCCGCCTCGTCGTGCCGGCCGGCGTGGCCGTCAGCCGCTTTCAGGTCACGCCGGGCTTCACCCGCACCGTCACGAGGAACGCGGACGGACTGGTGACCGAGGTGGTCTGGAAAGGCCGAGTAGCCCCCATGGAGTACGCGCGGTTCTTCTTCCAGGCGCGCAACCCGGCACAGGGGGGCGAACTGACCTGGAAGATCTACCAGACGTACAGTGACGGGAGCGTCGTCGCGTGGGATGACGCGGACCCCGCTAAAGGTCCCGCCAGCAAAACCACCGTCAAGTAAGCCCGGGTCCAGGTAAGCCCAGGCCTCCGGTGACCGCTGGGTTCCCGGTGCGCCTGGGAGATGGATCTGGGTGATAGATACGCTGCGTTCCCGGCCGCCTCACCTCCGGCCTTCTTTGCGGTCTTTTTCGCTTTTCTCTCTTTCGCGCGGCCGGGCTCTGTCCTGCTGAGGTCCGGCTGCGCTGCCCTGCGAGGTTGTTCATGACACCCAATTCCCAAGTTTCGTGGCGTGCGGCTCTGATCCTGCTGGCGACCCTGAGTTCGTCGGCACTGGCGCACACCGAGGTCACGTCGGTCACGCCTGCCAGCCGGTCCGTGGTCGCCGCGCCGCGCACCGTGACGCTGACGTTCAGTGAACCGGTCGAACTGCGGTTCTCCACTTTCCGCGTGATGGCCGTTCCCGCCGGGAAGACCCCTTCGGTCGCGGCGGCCCTGGCCCTGGACGCGAAGGCCGACCCGGCCCGACTGGCGAGCCTGCCGCTCACCGGAGGTGCGTCCCTGGCCGCGCGAGTCAGTCTGCCCCTGAAACCCGGCCTGAAAGCCGGGCCGTACGTGATCGCCTGGAAGATCCTCTCGGAGGACGGCCACCCGGTCACCGGGTACAGCACCTTCCGGCTGAAATGACCATCCTGGCCGCCGCGCTGACGTACCTGGGCCTGACGCTGCTGCTGGGCGGCGCGCTGACCCGGCATGTCCTGACGCCCGGCACGCCCCGGCTGCGGGTCCTGACCGCCGGGTTCGCGCTGATGCTGCTCGGCTGGGGCGCGCAGGTGGCCCTGACCTTCAGCGCGCTGGGCATCGGATTGATCGGCGCGGCCGCCCCCGCCGACCTGCTGGCCTTCATGACCGGGACTGGTGTCGGGCGGGCCATGCTGCTGGGCGCGGTGGGGGGCGCGCTGCTCCTGGCGCTGGAACTGTCAGCGCCCGACCTCCGGCGCGTGCCCGGCGCGGGGCCGTGCCTGCTGCTGCCGTGCCTGCTGCTGGCCGCCGCGCTGCTGACCCTGTGGGGCGTGGCGGGTGTCGGTCACGGCGCGGGGCACGGTCCCCTGATCCGCGCGCTGCACCTGCTGCACGGCGCGGCCATGGTCACCTGGGTGGGCGGCGTGCTGGCCCTGACCCTGGTGCGCCCGCTGACGCCCGCGCACGCCGCGCGCTTCACGCCGCTGGCGGCCGGCAGCGTGGGCGTGCTGGCCGTCACGGGCGTCCTGCTGGCCGGGCAGCACCTCGCCACGCCGCAGCAGTGGCTCGGCAGTCCCTACGGTCAGGTGCTGCTGGTCAAGTTGATGCTGGTCGCGCTGGCGCTGGGCGCGGCAGGACTGGTCCGCCGGGCGGTCGCGCGCCGCGCCGCCGTGCGGACCCTGATCGCACGCGAACTGCTGCTGCTCCTGGCGGTGCTGGGCGTCACAGGTGCGCTCACCGGCCAGAGCCCTCCGCATGGTCACGGGGACGCTGCCCGGCACGCGCCTGCCCGCCCCTGACCGGCCCGATGTTGCCGGCGGCCCCTCCCTTCTGGGCGGCGGACGCCGGCCGCTCTCATCTGAGGGCCTTCCCGTGAGAGCGCTTCCTCATCCGGTGGCCCCGCACATGAGTGTTCGGGGGCCCGCTTACATTAGGTCACTCTCATTGTACGGCGGCGTACCGATGCAAATGGGGTCGCGCTTCTAACCTGACTGCGTTGCGGAACAACTTCTTCACCGCACGTCGATGAATCTGGCGCGACGTCCTTGCCTGCGCCTCAGCGTCTACGTTCTGTGCCCATGTCAGGGTACAGCTCCCTCTGTTTTACCCAGTTTGGGGCAGTGTCATCTTTACCCGGAGGTTCACCATGAAAAAGCATCTTCTTCTTTCCGCCCTGGCCCTGAGCAGCGTCGCGTTCGCCGGTGGCGGCAGCATGGTCCCCTCCAGCAATACCATCGCGGGCATCGTGGCCAACGATCCCAACTTCAGCACGCTGCTGGCCGCCGTGCAGGCAGCGGGCCTGACGGAAACCCTGAACGGCACCGGTCCCTTCACGGTCTTCGCGCCCACCAACGCCGCCTTCGCCAAGATCCCCAAGGCCGACCTGGACGCGCTGCTGAACAACCCCGAGCAGCTCAAGGCCGTGCTGCTGTACCACGTGGTGTCCGGTAAGGTCACGGCCGCGCAGGTCATGACCATGAGCAGCGCCACCACCGTGAACGGCGCGGACGTGACCGTCTCGACCAGCGGCGGGAAGGTCATGATCAACGACTCCACCGTCACCAAGGCCAACGTGATGGCCCGCAACGGCGTGATCCACGTGATCGACACCGTCCTGATGCCCTGATCCAGACTCCGATTGAACCACCGTTCCCCACCGAGGCGCACCTGGAGGCTCACTCCGGCGTGCGCCTCGGTTCACTGTTCCGTTCTGCCTGACCCGCCCCACTGACCCGGAGGTTGCCCCCTTGCCGACCCTGCCCGACCGCCTGTCCCGTTCCGCCCGGCCCCCTGTCCGCCCGGCCCATACGCTGCCCGCGCTCCTTCTGCTGCTGCTGTGCCTGACCGCCGGGACCGTGGCGTCGGCCGCCGCTCCGGCGGGTGGGGGCACGCTGCCTGTGCGCTGGAGTGTCCCGGAGCCCCGCCTGACTGGCGAGCGTCTGGAACGGCCCCTGCTGCACCGGTCGGACTCGTTGACGCTCAGTCGAGCCGCTCTGGACGCTGCCCGGCGCGGTTCGCTGGAAGGCCTACGCCCGCAGCTCAGCGCCCTGTACCGGCGGGTGGAGGCGAGAACCCCGCGCGACGTGCGGTTCACGGCGGTGGGCGGGCAGTGGCAGGCGCAGGCCCGGACCGGCTGGCAGGTGGACCGTGAGGCCAGCGAGCGGGCGCTGCTGAACGTCCTGCGCGCCGGGGACAACGGGGCCGCGTGGCCCCTGACGGTGAAGTTGCAGGCTCCGGCGCGCAGTGTCGCGTGGGCGCAGCGGCAGCAGATGACGCTGCTGGCGACCGGCACGTCGGGATTCGCGGGCAGTCCGTCCTTCCGGGTGCAGAACATCCGGGTGGGGGCCAGCCGCGTGCACGGCGTGTGGGTCGAGCCCGGCGCGGAACTGAACTTCAACGCGCTGATCGGGCCGGTCAGTGCCGCCCGGGGGTTCGCGCCCGGGTACGTCATCTCGGGCGGGTCGCTGAGCGTCGAGGATGGCGGCGGTCTGTGTCAGGTGAGTACCACGGTGTTCCGCGCGGCGTTCCGGGCGGGCCTGCCCATCACTGAGCGGCACGCGCACTCGTATCAGGTGGGGTATTACGGCCAGCCGGGCGTGGACGCCGCCGTGTACGCCCCCTCGAAGAACCTGCGCTGGCGGAACGACACGCCGGGGCCGCTGCTGGTGCAGGCGCAGTGGGACCTGACGGGCGAGCGGCTGATGGTGCACCTGTTCGGTCAGGACGATGGCCGCCGGGTCAGCATCAGCGCTCCGGCCGTCCGGGACGCGCGGCCCGCGCCGGAACCGACCTTCCTGCCGGACGCCGCACTGAAACCCGGCGAGGCGAAACGCATCGACATGCCCTCGGCGGGCGCGCAGGTCCGCGTGACCCGGCAGGTGAAACTGCCGGGCGGTCAGGTGCGGCGCGACGAGGTGAACAGCCGCTACCGCGCCTGGGGCGGCGTGTTCGCCGTGCCGCCCGGTGACGAACGCCTCAACTGACGGCGGCCGGTTGCCTCTGGCCGCGCCGGGTCAGGCGGGTTCTGCTGCGGCGTCTTGCGGTGCGGTTCCGTCCTGCACGCCCAGCGTGCGCGCCAGTTGCTGCGCCAGTTCGAAGGAACGCGGGTCCGCGAAGCCCGCCTCGGTCTGCGTGAGCGGAAAGTCCCGCAGGCTGGCGCGGCGGATCTGGGCCGGGCCGATGAACGGCAGGTTCGCGTTCTGACACACCCGGAAGATGGCGAGGCGCAGGTCGTCCTGCGTGCGGTACGGGAAGACGTGCGCGTCGTCCTGCACGTGCAGCGGACCGCCCTGCGCGGCCAGCAGCGGTTCCAGGGCGCGGGTACTCTCGGTGCCCAGGGTGCTGGCCGTGCGGCGGCGTAGCAGGCGGGCACGCGGGTGGTCGTACATGCCCCAGCGCAGCGACAGGATCTCCGTTACCTGAAGCGCGTGGCGGTACATCAGGGTCAGCGCGGCGTGCAGGTGCGGGTCCGTGGCGTTCAGCAGCAGGCGCGTCAGGTCGTCCTGGTGGGGGAGGGCGTCGCGGGCGTGCTCGGCGGGCGGCGTCTGGAAGTCGGTCAGGGGGTCTACGGTGATCAGCCCCTCGCGGCGCAGCGTGGTGTACAGGCCGCGCAGGGTGCTGGTGCGCGCGATGATGGTGTTGTTGCTGGCGACGCCGCCGCGTGCGTTGCTCAGCAGGGGCGTGCGCAGCCACGCGTGAAAGTCGGCGGGCGGGTGCAGCAGGTTCACGTGATCCTGCGCGGCGTGTTCGAGGATGGGTTTGAGGTTCGCGCGGGCCTGCGGGACGGGGCGGGTCAGGTGCCCGCCGGCCTGGAGGGTGGCGACCAGGGTGTCGAGGTCGTGGGTGGTGAGCGCGCGGGTGAGTTTGAGGGCGAGTTCGTCCGGGTGCGGCGTGGGCATACGAACCTCCATCTGGATATTTACGTGTATATGATAGCAGTTTTTTTGACCGCCACCTCGCCTCTGCCCGCTGCGCAGATCAGTGCCCCCAGACCTCCATCCGCACTGCCCGTCCGTCATTTCATCCGGCGCCCCCTACACTTGCCTGAGCTTCCTGCGGCCTGCTGACCCGCTGTCCCGCTACGCCTCTGTACGGCATTGGGGCAGGATTGGGGTGGGGGAGGCTGTGTTTTTGCGTGCGGATAAGGCATGATGGGGGGATGACTGGTCGCCGTGGGCGGCTGGGCTCCGAGTTGTTCTTCGTCGGGATGTCTGGTCTGTCCGCCTGGACGGACGTGTGACGGCGCCCCTTCAATTCAAGCTGCGTTTCGCGGCGCGCCCTGTGTGGGCGTCGACAGGATGTTTCATGACCCGAATTCAGGATAGGCCCCGGCGTACGCCGGTTGATTCTTCGTCTGCCAGCTCTGCTCACTCTTCTTCCAGCGCCGCTCCGGTACGCGACTGGCGCGCCCTGCTGGGTGACCGCACGCCGACGCCCGTGCAGGCCGGCGCGATTCCGGCGCTGCTGTCGGGCCGTGACGTGATCACGACCGCCCGCACCGGGAGCGGGAAGACCCTGGCGTTCCTGATTCCGGCGGCGGCGCGCGGCATCGGCATGAGCCCGGTGCGCGGCATGCGTCCGGAGGTGCTGGTCATCACGCCCACCCGCGAACTCGCCGTGCAGATCCGTGACGTGGCGCGCGAGCTGGACATGACGGCGGGACGCATCACGGGCGGCATCACGCCCGGCCAGACGCGCAGCGAGGCGACCGGGAAGGGCCTGATCTCGGGCACGCCGGGCCGCCTGAAGGACCTGATCAACCGCAACGAACTCAGCCTCGCGGGCCTGCGTTACGTGGTGCTGGACGAGGCGGACGAACTGCTGTCCCTGGGCTTCCTGCGGGACGTGGGCGACATCCTCCGGGCTGCGCAGCAGCAGAGTTCCGCGCACGGGCACCTGCAGGTGGCTATGGCCTCGGCGACATTCCCGGCCGAGATCCGCGCGGTCGCCGAGCGGTTCATGGTGAACCCGGAACGCATCGACATCGCCCCGGCCCGCTCGGACGACGCCGCCGCGAACGCTGCGGACGTGCTGGGCGGCGCGACCGGCGCGACCCATCTGATCGTGAACACCACCCGTGATCAGGTGCTGGACCTCGCGGCCGAACAGGTCCGCGAGGCGCTGCGGGAACCGGGCGGGTGCGTCGTGATCTTCAGCCGCACCAAGTCCCTGGTGAAACGCCGCGCCGAGAAGCTGAACGAGATGCTGACCGGCGAGATCGTCAGCCCGCTCGAAGGGAACATGGACCAGAAGAAACGCGAGCGGACCATGGCGAACCTGCGTGAAGGCAAGTCCCGCGTGCTGATCGCGACCGACATTGCCGGGCGCGGCATCGACCTGCCGGAAGTGCGGCTGGTGATTCACATGGATATCGCCTCGACCGCCGAGGATCACGTGCACCGTTCGGGCCGTACCGCGCGCGCTGGGCGTCCCGGTACGAACCTCGTCCTGCTGATTCCCGAGCAGCGCGGCCTGTGGCAGAACGTGCGCCGCAAACTGCCGGGCGCGCTGCACCCGCCGCTGACCCGCGAGGAGAGCCAGATCGACAAGGACATCCAGGAGAAGCAGGGCCAGGGCCGCGGTCAGCAGGGCCCCGGCGGTGGCCGTCAGGGTCAGCCGCGCGCCCAGAGCGCCGGCCAGGGCAGTAGCCACGGCTCCAGCAGCCAGGGCCAGTCGGCCGGCCAGGGAAGCGGCAGTTACGGAGCCGGCCGTAGCGGCGGGCGCGGCGCGCAGGGTGACCGCCCCCGCGGAGGTCAGGGCGGGCAGGGCCGCGGCGAGGGTGCCGCCGGAACCGGCGCGGGCCGCGTGGGACCGCAGCGTCCCCGTGGACGCGGTGGCCGCCGCTGAGCGGACGCGCCGGGCCGTGACCCACAGAATCGTAAGCACAGGGCCATAAACACAGGGTCGTGATCAGGAGAGGCGGCGGGACAAGTCCCGCCGCCTCCCTTGTTGACGGCCTGATCCTGACAGTCGCCTGAGGCTGTCCATGACTGAATTCAGGACCGTTTCCGGGAACCCGCGCGTTTCTGCTGTCCTGCACGCATAAAAAAGCACGTCCCTGTCAGATCGCCGGAAAGGAGCGGGCCGCGACAGTTGAAGGGTGCTGGAGGGGGGATTCAGTCCTGCCGTTTTCACACTAATCTCTCTTGGTTTGAAACATGAAGACCGGCCGGGCGGCCCTGCCACCACCGGGGGTCCCGGGCGCGCGCGTGATTGCCTTCCGTGCGCGCCGCTGGGGGGGGTAGGATGGGCGTCAGTTACCCCCTGTGACCCTGACCCCACCGCTTGACAGTGAATCTCTGCTTCTGAACGTGACCCGTCGGTTGCTGACCCTGGGCAGTGCGGACGACCTGTGCCGCGAGGGCCTGCGGTTCATGGCGCGGGAGTTGAACGCGGACGTGGGCATGCTGCACCTCGCGGTGAACGACAGGGAATTCCGGCTGGTCGAGCAGTTGGGTGACCACCCGCTACTACACCGGCACCGGCTTCAGATCATGGAGCCCGGCTGGGTGGCCCTGCTGACGGCCGGTACGTGGATCAGTTCGCCGGTCCCGTCGCCGGAGTGGACGGGGCCGGATGAACGCAGTTACGTGCACCTGGGAGCGCGGCACCTCGTGAACTTCGGGTTGTTCAGCGGGCCGCGTCTGATCGGCACGGTGAACCTGCTGTTCAACCGGCCGCGCGCGGACCTGAACGGGTTGCGGGTGCTGGGCACCATCGGGGCGCTGTGGGGCACGCTGCTCGAACGCCTGGAGACCGAAACGGCCCTGAGGACGCGTGAGGCGATGCTGCGCACCGTGACGGATCAGGGCACCGACCTGGTGACGGTGTTGCGGCCGGACGGCACGGTCGTGTACCAGAGCCGTGGCGTGCCCGCGCTGCTGGGCCGCTCTGCGGAAGGCATGCTGGGGCGCAGCGTGCTGGAGGGCATTCACCCGGATGACCTGGCGTGCGTGAGTCGGTGTCTGGCGGCGCTGGTGGCCACGCCGGGCGGCGCGGACAGTCTGACGTTCCGGGTGGTTCACCGGGAGGGGCGGGTGGTGTGGCTGGAATCGCACGCGCGCAACCTGCTGGACGAACCGGCGGTGGGTGGGCTGGTGGTGCACTCGCGGGACGTGACGGCGCAGGTGGCGGCGAAACGGTCCCTGGAGCGGCGGGTGCAGGAGCTGACGCTGATGCACGCCACGAGCCTGCAGTTGCAGGAGGCGCGCACCGTAGAGGAGATCGCGTCGCGGGTGGTGCGGCTGATCGAGGTCCGCCTGGGCCACCCGTTCGTGTGGCTGGCCGAGCAGGTGGGGGATGAACTGCTGATGCGGGCGTGCGACCTGAACCGCGAGGAGACCCTGAGGTCGCGGGGGCATTCGCTGCCGGTCAGTGAGGGGCTGTGCGGCGCGGCCGTGCGGGGCGGCGTGACCCTACTGGTCGGTGACGTGTCGCAGGATGAGCGGTACGCGCCGATCGGGCATGAAGTGCGCAGTGAACTGGTCACGCCGATCCGGGTGGCGGGCCGCGTGTGGGGCGTGCTGAACGTGGAAAGCCCGGCGCTGAACGCGTTCGACGAGGATGACCGGCAGGCGCTGGAAACGGTGGCCGCGCAGACAGGAGCGGCGCTGGCGAACGTGCTGCTGCTCGCGGACCTGCGGGACAGCCGGGACGCGCTGAGCGGCGCGTACGAGCGGACCATCGAGGGGTGGGCGCGGGCGCTGGATTTCCGGGACCGGGAAACCGAGGGGCACAGCCAGCGGGTAACAGAACTCACGGTGGCCCTCGCGAGGCGCATGGGCGTTCCCGAGGCGGAGCTGGTGCACGTGCGGCGCGGGGCGCTGCTGCACGACATCGGGAAGATGGGCATCCCGGATTCGATCCTGCTGAAACCCGGTCAGCTGGACGCGCACGAGTGGCAGGTCATGCAGCGCCACCCGGACATGGCGCGCGAACTGCTCGAACCCATCGAGTTCCTGCGGCCGGCGCTGGACATCCCGCACGCACACCACGAGAAATGGAGTGGCGGCGGGTACCCGCGCGGGTTGAAAGGCGAGGAGATTCCGCTGGCCGCTCGGATTTTCGCGGTGATCGACGTGTGGGACGCCCTGCGGCACGACCGGCCGTGCCGTCCGGCGTGGGATGAGGCGCGGGCGCGCGCGCTGATCGAGGAGGAGTCCGGCGTGCATTTTGATCCGCAGGTGGCGCGGGCGTTCCTGTCGTGGCTGGCGGAGGCCGGTGAGCCGGCGGACCTGAACGCACTCCTGGCGGCCACACCGGGTGTTCCGGCCACGCCGGGCGGACCTGGGGCGCCGGAGGGTGGCCTTGCCTGACTTCACGGCTCCCACTTCCGACCTGACGGACGCGCAGGCACTGCAACTGGAGTTGCAGGAGTTGCAGGCGGCCATCGCGGCGGAACTCGACCCGCTGACGCTCTCGCAGCATCACCGGGACGCGGCTTACGCGGCGATGGACCTGGGAAACCCGGCACTGGCGATGACGCACGCGGTCACGTGCCTGGATATCGCGCGGTCCCTGGAGGACGTGGGCGTGCGGGCGCGGGCGCACGTGACGGTGGCGCTGGTGATGCTGGACGTGTACGACGACCTGGGTGCCTGGGAGCACTTCCGGGAGGCGGACGCCCTGGCCAGCGCGGCCGGGCAGGCGCGGGACGTGGCGCTGGTCGCCGTGAACGCCTCGCACTACGAACTGGAACGCGGCCGGGACCGGGACGCGACCCTGCGGCTGCTGGACCTGCTGGACTCGCCGTTCGCACGGGGGTTGCATCTGCCGGGCGTGTCCGCGCCGCACACGCTGGAGGCGACATTCCACATCAATCTGGTGAAGGCCGCGTCCCGTGGAACGCGCCTGGAACTGCTGGGCGCGGACCTCGCGGCGCGGGTTGCCGGGCCGCTGAACACGTCGGTGGCGGCGCTGTACGGCTACCGGGAGCGTCCGGAGGGCCTGCCCGGCCCGCGCTGGCGGCCCGAGGTGCTGGAATCGCTGACTGAATGGGAGTGGAGCCGCGGGAATCACGGGGCCGCCACCGACCTGGTTGACGAGCGCGTGAGACTTTCCGGGGAGAGCGGCAGTCCGAACCTGCTGGGCCGCGCGCTGCTGGACCGCAGCCTGCTGCGCGGCGCTCTCGGTCACGACGCGGCCGCCATCGCAGACGCCGCGCTCGCCAGCGCCGCCTTCCGGGAGTCCGGGCAGGACCTGCTGGTCACGCAGGCCATGCAGGCCCAGGCGGACGCCCGCGCGCGCCTCGGGGAGTTCCGGGAGGCGTTCGGTGTGCAGCGCGCCCTGACCCGGCAACTCGAAACGCTGTACCGCGCGTACTTCCAGCAGGGCGCGCAGTTACGGCAGATCGAGCGGCAGGTCGGTGAGGCCGAGGTGCGGGCCGCCGCGTTCGCGGAGGCGGCGCTGCGGGACCCGCTGACCGGCGCGCCCAACCGCACGGCCGCCATGCAGCGCCTGGAGCACCTGCAGGAGCGCGCGAACATGGGTCAGCCGAGTGCGCTGGCGCTGCTGGACATCGATCACTTCAAACGCGTGAACGACCGTTACGGGCACGCCGCCGGCGACGCGGTCCTGCTGCGGGCCGTGCAGGTCCTCACGGCCGGCATCCGCGAGCAGGACTGCCTGGCGCGTTTCGGTGGTGAGGAGTTCCTGCTGATCCTGGCAGGCACGCCCCTGAACGTGGCGCGGCAGGTCTGCGACCGTCTGTGCGTGGCACTGGCCAGTCACGACTGGTCGGACGTGAGCCCGGACCTGCAGGTCACGGCCAGTTTCGGACTGGCGCGGCTCCGGGCGGGCAGCGACCTGCGACTGGTGCTGAGAGCGGCCGACAGCGCCATGTACGAGGCGAAGGCCGCCGGGCGCAACACCGTGCGGGAAGCGCCGGACACCTGATACGGACTCCGATTGGATGGGCTGCAAAGCCCGTTCAATCCGAGCGGAGCGAGTAGGAGCTGGAGCGGGTTCCGGACGTGGAGTTAACAGATCGGTGGTGTTCCGATCTGTTAACGAAACAAACGGAATCCGTATGACCGGGGCGCACCGGTCTCCCCTGCCGGACGCTCCTTCTGCGGCCGCCATACGGACTCCGGAAGGTCAGGTGGACTGTGTTTGTGCCGCACGGATTGGGCTACCATGAAGGAGATGTCAACGTTGAATGAAACGGCGTCTTCACCGCGGACCGCCCAGCGGCTCCAGGCCACGGCCGCCGCTGAAGGGTCCGGCGCGCCGCTGGACGCTCCTCACCCGGAGTTGTCCTACCTGCTGGAAGTGCATAACCTCAGCACCGACTGCATCAAGACCGTGAGTGCCGACGGGCAGCTTCTGAGCATGAACCCCAACGGTCAGGTGGTCATGCAGGTCGACGATTTCAGCACCTGCCAGGGCAGCGACTGGTTGAGTTTCTGGACGGGTGAGAGCCGCGACCTGATGCTCGCCGCGTTCGAGCAGGCCCGTGCCGGCCGGCCCGCCCAGTTCACCGGGTACTGCCCCACCATGAAAGGCGAACCCCGCTGGTGGGACGTGACGCTCGCCCCCCTGTTAGGCGGCCCTGACCAGCCCGTTCAGGACCTGCTGATCGTGTCGAGGGACGTGACGGACCGCGTGACCCTCCAGCGTGAACTCGAAACTCTGAACGCTACGCTGGACAGCGAGGTGCAGCGGCAGACCGAAAGCCTGCGGCGCGAACGGCAACTGCTGATCCAGACGAACGAGGAACTCGAGAACATCACCTACGCCATGTCGCACGACCTGCTCACGCCCGTACGGCACCTGCTCAGCTTCGCGCGACTGGCCCGGCGCGTTCCCGACAGCGACACCCAGAAACGCGAACGGTACCTCCAGATCATCGAGGACAGTGCCAGCAACCTGGGCCGCATGATCGAGGGCGTCCTGCAGTTCAGCCGCGCCGGACGCCTCGACCTGCGACCCAGACCCGTGAACCTGAACACCCTGATGCTCGAAGTGCAGCGCGACCTGCAGGCCGAGCAGCCCGGCCACGCGGCCGACTGGCAGATCCCGGACCTGCCTACCGTCCACGCCGACGCCCGTGCCCTGCGGTCCATCCTGAAAGTTCTGTGCCTGAACGCCCTCAAGTACAGCCGCAACGAGACCAACCCCACCGTGCAGATCAGCGCGAACCGTGAACCCGAAAGCTGGCGCATCGACGTGACCGACAACGGCGCCGGCTTCGACCCCGAGTACAGTCACAAACTCTTCCAGCTGTTCCAGCGCCTGCACCACCAGAACGAGTACGAAGGCGCCGGCACCGGCCTCGCTTTCGTTCGCCGCCTGGTCTCCCGGCACGGCGGGCAGGTCAGCGCACACGGTGAGAAAGGCGTGGGCGCCACCTTCAGTTTCACGCTCCCTGACCTGGTGATTGGCACGGACTGACTGCGGTGACGGCTTTTGCCGGGGCGTAAGAGCATGCTCATCATATACATCCGAATACAAATAGCTGCGTTTCAGGCCCAGTCGAATTCATGGCCGGGTCCGGATTCAGGGGCGCAGTTCCTCCGCGCGCACCCGCCCACCCGGCAGGCCCTGCGTGCCCACCGCTTCCCCCGCCACGGGCGTCAGCGGCACCTGCACGTTCCAGCCGTCCACCTGCCCTTCCAGCAGCGTGGCCTCGCCGTCCACCACGCGGTTCCCGAATCCGTCACGCAGGTCACCTACGCGCGGCAGACCACCAGCCGCGCCGACCGGGCCGCGGGCGGTCACGAGCGGGCCGGGCAGCAGGTCCACCTCGCCCACCTCCCCCGCCGCGTCACCGGTGACGGCCGTGACGCGCAGCAACCCCGTCACACGGCCCGGCGGCAGGAACGTCCAGGCGGTCAGGTGCCGCACCGGTACGACCGGGCGCAGGGTCACGCCGTCGGGCCGTTCGATCAGCACCCGCACCGGCAGGTCCGTAACGTTCCCCTGCGCGTCCAGCGGGTGCAGCACCAGCGCCGGGGGGCGCGGGCGGTTCACGCGCACGCCGCGCGCCCCGACCTTGAGGGTCAGCGGCGTGACCGGCGGGCCGGACCACAGGGTCACGCGGCCCTCGAAGCGGTGCGGGCCGATCTGCGCGAGGTACGGGGTCAGGCCCGCACGGAAGTACGGAACGGTCAGCGTGAACTGACCCGCGCGGGCCGGGGCGCGGGTGGTGGTCTCCCCTGCCGGGCCGAACAGCGTGACCGTGACGGGCGCCCCGGCGGGCAGGTCCGCGCCGCTGAACGTGAACGCCAGGGTCGGCGTCACCTGTTCCCGCGTGGACGGCGTGACACTCAGGGACGGCCGGTTAAAGGCAGAGGGCGCGCGGGAGCAGGCGCCTGCGAGCAGAAGCAGCAGCGGGAACAGCAGGTGGGCGCGGCGCATCAGGGAGCCCCGGTGGCGGTCAGAGTCTGGAACGCGAGGCTGTAAAAACCCCCGCCGGGCAGCGGGAACGAGCCCGGCGCGGTCAGGGCGGGCGTGACGGTCGTCCCGTCGTACGGTCTGGGCGGCGGCTCCACGCGCAGCAGGCGCGACCCGGCGGGCGGCGCGGCCGGCAGACTGAACGTCCAGCTCTGCCCGGGCCGCAGTTCCGGGCCGAGGGCGCTGTACACCCACGCCACGCCCCGCGCGTCGTACAGGGTGAGCAGCGCCTGCGGCGCAGCGACCGTGCGGACGCTGACGTTCCGGGCCTGCACGGACACCCGGCCGCCCGCCCCCCCGGCAGTGACGCGGCTGCGCGCCGACAGGCTGCGGTCCAGGTTGCGGCCCGTGACGACGGCGCGCGCGGCGACTTCCAGCGTCACGCGCGCCGGGTCCGTGCCCGGCGGCAGGGGCGGCAGCGTCACCTGCCAGGGCGTGCGCTCACCGGGCCGGAGTTTATGCACGCCCAGCAGGCCCAGGTTCTCCTGCGCCAGCACCTGCCCGGCCGGGCCGCGCAGCGTGGCCCCCAGGGTCAGGTCGGCCGGGCGGGCGTCCGCGTTCAGCAGTTCCCCGACCGCCGTGACGCGCGCGCCGGTCAGGACCGTCCGGGCGCTCAGGACCTGCACCACCGGGCGGTCGAGCACGTCGGCGGGGGCGGTGGCATTGGTGGTGATGCGGCGCGGCGCGCGGTAGTACGCCACGTTCGGCTGCGCTGCGGGCACACCGGGACGCAACTCGACCGCGTCCGGCGTGTCTGGCGCGAGGGTCCAGCCGCCAGTGCCGAGGGTCAGCGGCCCGGACGGGTAGGTGGTCCGCGTGCCCAGCGGCGTCCACCAGCGGGCCGTGACGTGCGCCGTGAGACCCAGGCGCGCTCCACCTGACAGCCGGGCGAGGCGGACCTGGAAACCGTCCAGGCGGGCGTACTCGCCGCGCAACCCGCCGCCCGTGGGCGGGTGCGCCACGCGCGCCGCCCAGGTCCGCGCGGTCACCCAGCCCGGCACGAACCGCAGGCCGGACGCGACCAGCAGCGCCGCCAGCACCGTGAGCACCACGACTCGCACGGGCAGGGTCGCCGCGCGCTTCACCTGCCGCGCGTCCGCCGGAGAAGCGGCCGTCACTGGCAGCGGCGGCAGGTCCCCCACCCACGCCGGGTGGTGCAGCGGCCCGTGCGGCGGACTGATCGGCACGCGGCGCTCTGTCTGCCCGGCCACCAGCACGGCCAGGACGGCCAGCGTCAGAGCCAGCAGCGGCCCCACGCCCCACAGGACCGCCACCGGGAGCGGCAGGGCGCTGCGCGGCAGGCGGGCCGGGATGGGCGGCACGTCCTCACGCTCCCAGACGCTCACGCCGTTTTCCAGCGTGCCGATGTTATGCCAGCCGTGCAGGTACAGCAGCGGATCCATGACGCTGCCGCGCGCGTACACGAACTTCAGGTACGCCCGCTCCGGGTGCGTGAGCTGCTCCGCGAACGACCCGAAGCCCGGCAGGACCGCCCGCTCGGGCAGCGCCGCGTACGCCGTGGGGGCCGGGGCCAGTTGCGGCAGGTCCGGCGGCAGGTGCCACAGCCCAGCCGTGGTCGCCGCGCGCGTCTGCGCGGACAGCAGCCCCAGTTGCCGCCCGAACCCCACCGTCAGGTACCGGTAACGCCAGTGTTCGTCCTTCTCGATGAAGTTCAGCAGGGGTTGCAGGTTGACGGCCGGGCCTTCGAGCACGCGGGTGCGCGGCAGGGCGTTCAGGCCGACCGTGACCAGCAGCGTCAGGGCAGCCGCCAGCATCAGCGGCAGCTGAGCGCCCACCTGCCGCGCGGCGTCCCAGGCACGCAGGACCACCTGCGCCGAGAGCGGCAGCAGCAGCAACGCCGCCAGGAACGCCAGCGTCTCGGGCGGCACGCGCAGCGGACTGAAGCTCAGCAGGCCCAGCGCGCACAGCGTCAGCAGCGGCGCGGCCAGCAGCGCCAGCCGCGCGGCCAGACCCCACTGGCGCGGCCCGCTGCGGAACACGCCCGGCAGGGCCGGCAGGGTCCACAGCACGCTCCACAGCGGCAGGCCCAGGCACAGCCACGCGCTGCGCCCCCACGCCAGCGGCGCGGCGGGCGGCAGCGCCGCGCCGGGCGACCAGAACCACCCGGCCCAGCCGGACAGCAGGTACTGCAAGAGCAGCAGCCCGCCCGCCAGAACCGCCCGCCCCGCGCCGCGTCCCTGATCGGGCCGGGAGCCGGGGAGGTCAGTGGGAGCCAGGTCCGGGGGAGCCAGGTCCGGGGGGCGCAGCGCGCCCAGTGGCAGGCCCGCCAGCAGCGCGCCCAGGCCGATCAGCAGCGCGCTGGCCGGGTCGGCCGTGCCCGCCGCCAGCAGAGGCAACGCTGCCCGCTGCCCGAACGCCCGGCGGCCCCGACCGGCCGGGGCGCGCAGCCACGCCCACAGGGACGGCGCGGCGTGCAGGGCCAGCGCCGCGCCCAGCACGGACCCGTGATGCCCGAACACGTTCAGTTGCAGCGTCAGAGCGCTGCTCAGCGTGCACAGCAGCGCCGCCACGCCCGCCACGCGCCGCGCGGTTCCCTGAGCGGCCAGACCGGGTGCGGCCAGGCTCTGAGCCGTCATGACCTGTACCGATGTGACCTGCACCGATGGGCGCTGTGTCTGGCTCCGGGCCGCGCTGTTCATCAGGGTCGCGCCGGTCAGGGTCACGCGGTACACGGCCCAGACCAGCAGCGCCACGCTCAGGAACTGCGCCGCGCCGAACGCACCCTCCACGCCCAGCGGCGCGGTCAGCAGCGCGATCAGCTGCGGCACCAGCGGCGGCTGACCGGTCAGGGGCACGCCGCCGTACCAGCGGTCGTCCCAGGGGTCGAACAGGTTCCGGGCGTACGCGCTGGCCTGGAACAGCAGGCTGCCCACGCCGTCCCCCCGGGCGTACGCGCGGGTCATGACCAGCGTCCCGTGGTACGCGCCGGTCAGCATCAGGGCCAGCAGGAACAGGCGGCTTTTCAGGCGCGGCGCGTCAGCCCCACCCGGCGCTGGGCGCAGCTGTCGCCACTGCCGCTGCGCCCAGCGGTACAGCGCGCCGCCCCGGCGGGAGAGGCGGCGGGCGGGGCCGAGCAGCGGCACCAGCGCCGGCAGGTGCCGCACGCGGCCACGCGGGGGCGGCGCACTCACGGGTTCCTCCGGGCGGGGCACACGGTCAGGGTAGAGCATCCGGCGGGCTGTGTCTGGAGCGGGGCGTGTCTGGAGCGGCGTGCCTGGACGCGGCACCTGAAGAACGCTGTGCTTGAATGCGGGCATGTCCCGTCCCGCCGCTCCGCGCGCCACAACGATGGTACTGGTGGCGCTGGTCACGGCGGCCCTGCTGGGCGGCTGCCGGACCACGCAGGGCGGCCTGGACGCCAGCACGGGGGCCGGGTCGCTGGGCGACGGCGCGCGGCTGCTGGCGTGGCAGCCGGACCTGGGCGGCCCGAGGGCGCTACTGCCCGGCGAGCGCGAGGGCGTCACGGACGCGTACCTGCGCGGCGAGCGCGAGGTGGCCTTCGCGGCGGGCAGCGGAAACCTGGAGAGCCTGCGGGACCTGTTCCAGCAGGGGGCGCTGGACGACGCGCGGCAGGCGGCGCAGTCCGGGAGTGGCGGGCTGGTCACGTGGGCGCACACGCCGACCCTGCAGTTCTTCGCTCCGGACGGCGCGACCGTCAGTTTCTCGGACGTGTTCACGTACGCCGCGCCCCGACCCGGCGGCGTGTCGCGGCTGGCGCGGCGGGAACTGGACGTGGTCATGGAACTCGGGGACGGGAACTGGCGCGTGCATCACTGGCGGGTCCTGCGGGACGATCCGCTGCCCGCCGCGCCCGAGTCCGGCCCGGGACCCACCTACCGCGCTGTCCGCGAGGACGACGGCTGGGCCGCGCGGGACGCGGACACCCTGGCGCGCGACGTGGACGCCGTGCGGGAACTGAGCCTCGACACGCTGATCCTGCCGGTCGTGGGGGACCGCAGCGCCGGGGACGCCGCCCGGTACGGCGCGGCGCTGGACGCGGTCCTGACCCGCGCCGCCGCCCAGAAAGTGCAGGTGCTGCTGGACCTGCGCGTGGCGCGGCTGGACGTGGCGGGCCTGCGGACCCTGCACGCCGCGCTGGGCGCCGACGGGCGGGACGGCCCGAGGCTGGCGGGCGTGATTCTCTCGCCGGGGCGCGCGCCGGACCCGGAGGTGCTGGGCGTGTGGCGGCAGTCGGTGCGGGCGCGCTTTGCGGAGCTGCCGCTGGGTCTGCGCGGGGCAGGCAGTGGGGCGGGCGGCGGGGCAGATTTCACGGCGGGCGGCGCGGACGCCCCGGTATTCCGCGAATGGCGCGGCCCGCTGGGGCGGCTGGGCGCGGCGCGGCGCGGCTGGCAACTGCGGGCGTTCCTGCAGGGCCGGCCGCGCGGGTCCGTGGAGGCCGGCGTGCTGTACGGGGATGCGGACCGCGCGGGCTTCCTGACGCCCGACGGGTCGTTCACGCCCCTGGCCCGCTGGACGGACCCACAGCGGCCCGCGCCGGGGCCGCTGGCGTGGCTGCTGGGCTGGGCGGCAGACCTGTGGCCAGCGCTGGCAGGCGCGCTGCTGGGCGCGGCGCTACTCAGGGCGTGGCAGGGTCGCAAAGGGCAGGGCCGGAACGGGCCGGATCAGAGTTCACAGGATCAGGCGCAGGAGTGACGGCCCGGGGGGGGTCCCCTCACGGAGTCTCCCCTGCCGTTCCGGGCGTGCCCAGCAGCTGCTCCCCTGCCGGGGTGAGGGTGAAGGGCCGCTGGGGGGTCACGGCCGGCAGGCCACTCTCAGGGTCGGTGACGAGCAGGTCTCCCAGTGGTCCGGCGTTCCAGCCGCCGCGCCACGCGGCGTCGGCCTGCGCGGCCTCGTGGGCGGCCTGCGCGCCGGGCACCGGGATGGGCAGCGGGAGCGGCAGCCCCTTCACGGCCGGGACGTCCAGCAGCACCTGCGGCGCCACCGGTGCCTGCGAGCCGGGCGCGGCGGTCTGAACACGGGCCGAGAGCAGCCCCGTCAGCGGGGGTAGCTCGCCAGTCGGCGGGTCAGGTTCCACGCCGCTGACCGGGCCGCTGACTGGGGCGAGCAGCGGCAGGTCCGGGTAGGTCAGGCGCAGCGAGAGCAGCGCGGCGCGCGCGCCCACGCTGGCGGCGGTGACCGAACCGGGAATGAAGGCGTCCGCGCCGGCGCTGGCCGACGCGATGGCGAGGCGGGCCTGCAGGTTGTCCAGGGTCAGCGCTCCGTTCACGGCGACCACGCCCTGCAACCCGGCGGCGTGCAGGCGGCTCAGGGCGTCCCGGATGGCGGCCACCTGCTGGCGGGACAGGACCGCGCTCATGGGCAGCGTGACCTGCCGCAGGCCAGCGGCGTGGGCGGCCGTCAGGGTGGCGGTCCAGCGGGAGCCGGGCCACAGGTGCCAGTCGTCGGGGAAGGTCACGGCCCGCCACGTCCGCACGGGCAGCGGCGGCGGGGGCTTCAGGGCGGGCAGGGTGTCGTTCAGGACGGTCCAGTCGTCGGTGCGCCACTCCTCCTGGGTGCGCCGCAGCGTGACCTGCTGGGTGCGGACCGTCCAGCGCAGGTCCTGCCAGCCGTCCGGGCCGGGCCGGGCCTGCAGGGACCAGAAGCGGTCGCGCAGCGTGAACTGGGTGCGGGCGGCGTTCATGCTCAGAGGCGTGGCCTGATGCGCCCAGTCGAGCAGCAGCACCCGGTCCGGCTGGCCGCTGACGGTCAGGGCCAGGGTCAGGGCGGGGCCGCTGAACCGGCCGTTCAGGCCGATCTGCTCGCCGCTTCGGCCCGCGTACGTGAGTTCCGAGTGGCCCATCAGGTACGCGTCCGCGACGTCTTCGAGGGTCACGCCGTCCGGGACGCCCACGCCGGGCGGGGCGGGCTGCCAGCGCAGCGGCGTGACCGGCTCGGAGCGGCGCGCGAAGTTCAGGGCGCTCGCCTGGTTCTGCACGCGGCTCACGCGGGACAGGCCCTGCCCGGCGATGAACACCGCCGCCGCGCCCGCCAGCAGGGTGCCGGCGAGGATCAGCACGAACACGGCGCGTTTCAGGGTGGTGAGCAGCGAGGAGCGCGGGCCGGTGTTACCGGCGCCGGGGGGTGGGGGGCTCAGTCCTGCCACGGGAAGCTCACCTCCTGCCCGGCGAAGCGCACGCGCAGGCTGACGGCTCCGCGCACGCCGGGCACGCGCGCCCGCACCTGTCCCTGCGCGACCGGCAGGACCGCTGACCACACCACGGTCCCAGAGCGGGACAGGGCCTGCAGGGTGACGGGCGTGCCGTCGTCCGGGAGGGCGCCCGTCACCCAGCGCAGCGGCCCGAGGGTCAGGTCCTCCCCGGCCCACAGGGCCTGCGGGGTCCGGCCGAGCAGCGAACTGACCGCCTGCGCGCGGGCCGCGCCGCGCCACGCGTCCGGCTGGCCGGGGCGGATCACGCGGGCGGTGAAGGTGAACTCGCCCGGCGTTTCCGGCGTGAGTTGCCACAGCGCCTCGCCGTTCACGGTGACGCGCGTGGCGCTCAGGGTCTCGCCGCCCGCGCCGCGCGCGGTCAGCAGGACAGGCACGCCGTCCGGGGCGGGCGTGCCGTCCGGGCCACGCAGGGCGGCGCGCAGCAGCCACGGCTCGCGCAGCCCGATGCGCAACTCGGCCGGGGCGACTGTGACCGCGCCGCTCAGGGAGGCCGGAAGGGCCGTGCCGTTCCCGGGCGCGGCAGTCGCCGGGGCGGCTCCGGCCGGTGGGGCCGCGCGCGGCAGCCGCAGGGTCCGCCTGAGCAGCAGGGGACTGCCTGCGTCCGTGGCAGCGGCGTGCAGGCTCGCGTCGCAGCGGTGCGCCTGGGCGGGCAGCGGGCGCGGCGCGACCGGCTGGTTGGCCGGGCCGGTCCAGCGCAGGGGGCCGGCGGGGGTGTCGCAGGTCAGCCACCACGCCGCGCCGGGCGGTCCGGCGGCGCTCAGGGTCAGCGTGCCGGCGCGGGCGGTCAGGGTCAGGGTGGGCAGGCGGGTCAGGGTGACGGTATCGGCGGTGGAGGGGGCGACCGTGGAGGCAGCGGGGGTGGGACTAGGCCCGGGCCGGTGGCACGCGGTCAGGCAGGCGGTCAGGAGGACGGCCAGGAGCGCGGGGCGCGGCCGGGCGGCGCTCACGGTGCCCGGCTTCATGGTTCCTCGCGGCGGAAGGCGTCGGCGTACAGGGCCGTGCCGGTCAGGGTGGGTCTGCCCGCGCGCGCCAGCTGGGCGGGTTGCAGGATCAGGTAATCGAGCGGCAGGGCCGTGACCAGCGGCGCGGCGCGTGACTGCATGGGCGGCACGGCTTCCATCAGGTACGTCTGCGTGACCCAGGCGGTCCCGGCGGGGTCACGCAGGGCTTCGAGGACGTTGGTGATGGTCGCCTCGCCCGCGCCGTGGTTCTCGATGCGGACCTCGTCGCCGCGCCGCCAGACGTTCAGGGTGCGGTCCAGGCCGCGTGAGGTGACCCAGCCGTCCGCGCGGACGCTGTAGGCGCGGACCGCGCCGGGCGTGACGTTCATGCCGGGCCCGTCGAAGGTCACCACGAACGGCGTGCGCTCGCCGGGCAGCAGCCAGTGCAGGGCGCGCTGCCCGGCGGTGTTGCGGGCCATCTCGCTGCCCGTGTGGTCCTGCACGGCGCCCGTGATCTCCACGGCGGCCGGGGACGCCCCGACGTTCTGCGCTTCACCCACGACCGCCACGGTGCGCGGTCCGCCCGGTTCGCGGCGGAACGACACCAGCCGGGAGTTCAGGACCCGCACCTCGGTGGGCTGGTCGCCGGGTGGCGGGGCGCTGAGGTTCAGGGTCGGGAGCGGCTGGAAGCGGCGCGGCGGACGGATACTCAGTTGCGGTTCGGCCGTGATGCGCCAGCCACGCGGGGTCAGGCGCAGGTCCTGCGTGACGCTCTCGGGCAGGTTCCCGAACGCGGTGAACCACACGAGGTCCACCTTCACGCTGGCGGCCGTGCCTACCTGATCGGGCGGGCCGCTGTACGTGACGCTGCGGACCTTGAGGCTGTCGAGTTTCGCGTACCCGGTGCGCAGGCCCCCCACGACCGACAGGTCCAGCCGCCAGCGTTCCTCGTTCAGGCCGCCCTGCGGGTCGATCATCTGGTACGCGTCGCCGAAGCGTTTGAAGTCCACGGCGTCCCAGTACTTCAGGACGGCCGCCTGCGCCGAGTCGCGGGGACGCAGGCGCTCGGCGGTGAAGGCGGCGCCGCCCAGCAGCGCCCCGGCCAGCAGGACGCTGTTCACGAGGCGGCGGCGCAGGCTCAGGCGCGGCGCTTTCAGGCGCGCGGTCCGCCAGGGCCGGAACGGCAGGCGGCGCACCCACGAATCCCACCAGCGGCCGCCCACGCCGGGCGGCGGGTCGCGGCTGTCCTCGGCCAGCAGGCGCACCCACGGCCAGATGGAGCGGCCGGGCAGCGTGGTGGGCGTGCGGACCAGCAGGGTCAGCAGCGCCCCGGCGGCCGCGCCGCTGGGCAGCAGCGCCCACATCAGCCGCTGCCAGGCCGGCAGTTCCCGGCGGGGCAGGCGCGGCTGCACGGGCGGAATGCCCGCGTGCTCCCAGACCATGATGCCGCCCTCCAGGGTGCCCAGCCGCGTCCAGCCCAGCGCGTGCAGGGCCGGGTCGTAGAAGGCGTCGTTGGAGAGCATGTACCGCAGGTTGTAGCGGGCGGGGGTGGTCAGGAACTGCGTGAGGCTGCCCAGGCCCGGCACGCCCGTGTACTTGGCGCCTTCGAGCCGTTCGACGGGCGTGGCGGTCAGTTCCGGCAGGCGGCGGGCGCTGTGGTAGTTGCCGTCCGGGGTGGTGGCGTGCGTGTTGGCACTCAGCCACGCCATCTGATCCCCGAAGCCCAGCACCATGTACCGCCAGCGGTCGTGCCCGTCGGATTCCAGGAATTTCACGATGGGCCGCACGTCGATGAACGCCGGCTGGAACCGGCGGTAGTACGTCAGGGCGCTGACGGCGCAGGTGAGGGTGACGGCCAGCGTCACGAACAGCAGGCCCAGCAGGTGGTGCACGCGCGCGCCGAAGCGGGCCTGCACGTACACCCGCCAAGCGCCGTGCCGCCAGGATTCCACGACCAGCCCGGCAAAGGGCATCATGAGCATCACGGCCCAGAACGTGAAGCGGTCCAGGGTCAGGATGTCGAACGCGCCGCCCAGCAGTTTCTTCGGGTACGGGGTGGTGCCGCCCGTTCCCAGGAAGCTCAGCAGCAGGATGCTGGCCAGCATCGGCCAGCGCGGAATGCCCTGGTGGCTGTACAGTCCGCGCCGCGCGGCGTCCCAGTAGATGGGCAGCAGCGTGGCCCACGGCACCAGCCAGAACATGAAGCCGTAATCGGTGCGGATCAGGAAGTTCCCACGGCTGCCGTGCGGGATGGACACCTGCGTGATCGGGTCGCTGCGGCTCCATAGCCAGTAGGGCAGCACCACCATGACCAGCGCCGTGATGGCCGACACGCCGTACAGGGCCGCGCGGTACACGCGGGGCAGCACGCGGTACACGCGGCGGGTCAGGTGCGCCAGGCCCCCGCCGCGCGGTTCGGAATCACGGGGCCGCGAGGCGCCCTCGAGGACGATGGCCAGCAGGACGGGCGCGATGAAGAACACGCTGCCGAACAGGGTGGTCACGTGGTGCGCGGCGGTCGTGGCGGCCGTGAACATGGCGCCCTTGAGCAGCAGTTCGCGTTTGCCGGTCTGCACGTACCGCGCCGCGAACGGAATGGCGTTCAGCAGCAGGCCCAGGCTCAGGGTGGTGGGCAGTTGCCCGAACACGTGCACCGTCTCGGCGATGGCGCTCGAGAGCATCAGGATCACGGCTCCGTACCCGGCGGCGCGGGCCGTGACGAACACCTTCCCGAAGCGGTACATGCCGACCGTCAGGCCCACCAGTGCCAGGAACTGCGTGGCCATGAACGCGCCCATCAGGCCGAACACGTGGCTGAACAGCGCGATCAGGTAGTGACTCAGCGGCGGGTAGGAGGTCAGCGAGAACCCGGTGTACCAGCCGCTCTCCCAGGGGTCGAAGAACGACTTGGCGTAGTGCGCGCCGAAGTACAGGTGAATCAGGGCGTCGTACGTGCGGGTGAACGATCCGCTGATCAGCTGCCCGCCGTGCAGGACGACCACGATCAGCAGCGCGAACACCAGCAGGCGCTGCCCGGCGCGTTCGTCCTCGCCGGGCGGCAGGGCCGCGCCGGGAATGACGTGCGAGGGCCGCTGCACCGGCAACTCGGCGTCGGGCCGGGCGGCGCGGGCCGGGCGGCGGTTCAGAACGCCCCGCAGGCGGGCCGGGAGGCGCCGGATCACTCCCGCGCGCAGGGCGGCGTAGCGGCCGGACCAACCGACCGGTCCCGTACTGTTCAGCGCTGTACTGACGGGTGCTGTCCTGCTGACCGGCGCTGCGGAGCGCCGGGAGCGGCGCGGCCCGGTCATGAAACGCCGGGCGGGTGGGCGGCGGGGGCCGGGGGCATGGTCAGCGCGGCATTCCGGCGGCGAACACGGCGTCCAGCAGTTCGTAGCGGCTGAAGGGTTTACTCAGGAACGCGCGGGCGCCCAGGGTCAGGGCGCGCTCGCGCAGGCGGTCCTCGCCGGAACTGGTCAGGACGATCACGGGCGGCGCGTCCGGGTCGCCGTGCAGGACGCGCAGCAGTTCCAGGCCGCTGTCGCCGGGCAGGAACAGGTCCGTGATGATCACGTCGACCGCGCCGAGTTTCAGTTCTTCCAGCGCCGCCTCGACACTCCCGGCCTCGATGGGTTTGTGTCCGCCCTGCTGGAGGATGTGGCGGATCAGCAGGCGCATGCCGGGGGCGTCCTCGACGATCAGGACGTGCTTGGAGGGCACCTGCCCGAACAGCGTGACGTTCGCGGGCAGGTGGGAGGTCACGGGCGGACCCCGCTAACACTCAGGCCGAAGATGCGGTCGAGCATGGTCAGGGACAGCAGTTCACGCACGGAGGCGCTCGCGCCGGTCAGGGACAGGGTGCGGCCCTGGCGGCGGCAGTCTTTCAGGGCGGCGACCAGGGCGGCCAGGGCGCTGGAGTCCATGAAGGGCACGTCGCTCAGGTCGGCGGTCACGTTCCCGGTGTGGGCGGCGACGTGATCGCGGATGGTCTGGCGCAGCTCGGCGGCGTTCTGGGCGTCCAGGCGTCCGGCGAGAATCAGGTGGGAACCGCTGGCGGAGTAGCTGAAAGACATGTCAGTGAGGTCCTTTGTTCGGTGAGGCGGCAGGCACGGCTGGCAGCGGGGCGGAGGGACGGGGGGTGTTCACAGCAGCTGGGCGGCGAGGTCGGACAGCGCGCCGGGCGCGGCGGGGGCGGGGGCGCGCAGGCGCAGGGTCTGGCGGTTCAGGGCGCCCTTTCTCGCATAATGCCACTCGCGCGAGCAGCGCCGGGCGATCAGCAGGCCGTAGCCGTGTTCGCGCAGTTCCCCGGCGCTGCGTTCGTCCTGCCGGGTCGGATCGAACGGCGAACCGTTGTCGGTGAGGGTCAGCAGGGCGTCGTCGCCGCTGGCGTGCACGCGCAGGTCCACGCGGGTCGCGCCGCCGTGCCGGATGGCGTTCACGACGAGTTCCGTCACGGCCAGTTCGGCCGGCATCAGGGCCGGGTGCGTGGCGGGCAGCGCCTCGCGCAGCGCGTCACCGATCAGCGGCAGGTCGGCCAGGTCGCCCGGCAGGACGCGGTGCGCGCCGCGCGCCTGCCAGTCGCGTTGCAGGGTCAGGAGGGTCAGGTCGTCGCCGATCTCGTAGGCGCCCAGGTCCTGCAGGGCCGCCTGATTGAACGCGCCGGGCGGCACGCGGGAGGCCAGGTCGAACACGCGGTCCAGGCCGTAGGGTTCGGCGCCCGGCGTCTCGGCTTCGAACAGGCCGTCGCTGTACAGGATCAGCGCGTCGCCGGGATGCAGCCAGAGGCGCTCGAGTTCCAGGTGCAGCAGCGGGAACGTCCCGATGGGGGGGGCGCTGGCGCGGATCTCTTCGAGGCTGCCGTCGGCGCGGCGCAGCAGCACGGGCGGGTGGCCCACGTTGAACACGCGCAGCGCCCCGTCCGGCCGGATCTGCATGGCGGCCAGCGTGCAGAACGCCCCGGAGCGTTCCAGGTGGTCGTGCAGCGCCTCGGTCAGCCCGCCGCTGAGGGTGGCGTTGCGGGCCGCGACGGTGAACGCCGTGGCGAACATGGCCGTGATGATCGCGGCCGGCAGGCCCTTGCCGCTCACGTCACCGACGACCACCCACTCACCCTCCTGAAACTGGAAGTCCCCGCCGAAATCGCTGGCGGGCTGGCTGAGCAGGTTCAGGTGGTACCCGGCCGGCGTGACCAGCGTCTCGGGCGCCACGGCCCGCCACACGGCGTGCGCCTGAATGCGGTCGCGCTGCTGCAGGGCGTAGCGCTCGGCTTCCACGCGGGCCTGCTGGGCCTGCAGGGCCGCGTCGAGCAGCTTGGCGAGCGCCTCGATCAGGCTGCGCTCCCCGGCCTGGAACTGGCGTTTGCCCCACATGGCCAGCCAGCCGCTCTGGCAGGGGATCAGCAGCACGGCGGTGGGCCGCCACGCGTCGGCGTAGGGCGCGCCGGTGTGCATGGACCCGGCGGGCAGCACGGTCGGGCGGCGCGGGGCGGGGCGGTCGCGCAGCCAGCCGGGCGCGTCGCTGACCCAGTGGCCGTCCAGGTGCAGGGCGGCGCGCGGGGTGTTGATCAGCGTCGCGGCCTCCTGCACCAGTTCGGCGGCCCGCTCCTTGCTGTCGAGCGCCAGGGCCTGCGGGATCAGGCGGTGCAGGAACACCAGCTGATCACTGAGGTCCGCGACCTGCTCGAGCAGTTCGGCGAACAGCGTGTCCTGGCTGTCGCCCGTCTGGAGTCCGGGGCTGAGCGGGCTGCTCATGGGGAGGCTCAGGCGGTCCGGATGGGCAGCACGGCGTACAGACCGGTGATTTCCATGGCGAGGCGCACGGCGTCCTGCACGTTCACGATTTCCAGCGCGCCGCCCTGCGTGCGGGCCGCGCGGACCAGTTTGACCAGCGCGGCCAGGCCGCTGGAGTCCATGAAGGTCACGCCGCCCAGGTCCAGGGTGGTGCTCTGCGCGAGCGGCTCGGCGGCCCCCAGGAAGGCGGGAACCTGATGGGCGTCCAGGCGGCCGCTGAGGTGAACGGAGCGTTCGGTGGTGTCGCCCTGAACGTCGATATTGAGGGTCACGGGTGGTCGGGTCATGCCTGGGCCTCCTGGGCTGGAACGAAGGGATGGGGGGCGCGGCCGGTCAGGTCTTCAAGGTGAAGCAGGTACCAGTCTGCCACGTCTGCCAGCGGCAGACCGGACGCGACGCGCCAGTTGGCCTCGCCGAGCACGGCGGCCTGCCGGGGGTCACCGAGCACGCGCCACAGGGCGTCGGCGAGACTGTCGGCGTCCTCGGGGGTGAAGAACTCGGCGCGGTAGCCTTCCTCCTCGATCAGGTCCGCGAGGTCCCCGATGCGGGGCATCACAGCCGCGCGGCCGAACTCGCCGGCCTGGTGCAGCACGCCGCTGCTGCCGGTCGTGGCGCTGTACGGGAACGCGACGACCGTGCAGTCGCTGAACACGTGGGGCACGTCCTCCTCGGCCACGTACCCGGTGAAGGTGATGTTCGGGACGTCCTGCGTGGCCTGGCGCACGCCTTCGAGGTAGCCGGGCGCGTTGGGCGTGTCGCTGCCCGCGATGACCAGCCGGGTGCGCGGGTCTCGCAGCAGCAGGCGGCGGTGCGCCTCGATCAGGACTTCCACGCGTTTGTACGTGCCGAACTTGCCGAAGGTCATGACCGTGGGCACGTCCGGGAACGGCCGGGGCGGCTGCGGCACCTGGAACGTGCCGTGCGGCGCGAGAAACACGTTGCGCGCGCCGTAGTTGTCGCGCAGCAGTTTCACGTAGCGGGGCATGGTGGTCGCCACGAGGTTCGAGCCGAGCAGCGCCCGCGTGAACAGCTGCCCGAACGCGCGGGTCACAGCCGTCTTGAGGGGGTTGCCGCCGAACCCGGCGCGGTCCAGGTCCACGGTCTCGAACAGGTTGTGCAGCAGCGTGACGCTGGGCGTGCCGGTCAGGCGTGAGAGCAGCGGGGTCAGCAGGCCCAGCGCGGCGGGCACGCGGCGGTCCCCGAAGCTGGCCATCTGCAGGTTGAAGATCACGGCGTCCGGGCGGGCGCGGCGCAGCGCCAGCAGGATGCGCGCGGCGCTCAGGGGGTCGTTGAAGTCCCACACGCGGCGGACGTTCGGGGCGTCCTGCGCGGCCAGTTCGGGGCTCACGCGGTCCCCGATGATGGTCACGCGGCTGACCTCTTCTTTCTCGCCCAGCACGCGCGACAGGTGCAGGCCGTACTCGTTGAGGCTGCGGCGGCCCGGCGGAAACGCGGTCACCACGGCGAGGTGCAGGGGGTCCTCCGGGCGGCGTTCGGGGCGGGCGTGCAGGCGGCGCAGGGTCAGCATGTCCTTCAGGAATTTCACGGAGTCCCGCAGCGGGTCGACCTTGCTGTCCGGGGCGTCCACCCAACGGACCGGGACTTCCGTGACGCGCAGGCCGTCGCGCGCCGCGAGGTACAGCAGTTCGAGGTCGAAGGAGAACCCGTCGAGCTTCCCGCGCCGGAACAGGTCGCGGGCGACCTCGCCGCGCAGCAGCTTGAAGCCGCACTGGGTGTCCTCGGCCTTCACGCCGGTCACGGCGCGCGTCACGCGGCGCAAGGCCCCGGACACGGCCCGGCGGACCGGGCTCTTGCCGGTCTCCTCGGCACCCTCGGCGGCGCGCGAACCGATGGCGATGTGCGAGCCGCTGCGCACGGCGGCAATCAGGCGCGGGAGTTCCTCGATGGGCGTGCTGTTGTCGGCGTCGGCGAACAGGATCAGTTCGCCGCGCGCGGCCTGCACGCCCCGGCGCACCGCGCCGCCCTTACCGGTGTTCGCGTGCCGGATGACGCGCAGGTTCGCCCAGCCGAGGCTCTCAACGAGGTCGGCGGTGCCGTCGCGGCTGCCGTCGTCACTGACGATCAGTTCCCAGGGTTCCCCGTCGCCGCTGACACTGATGGCGAAGGCCGCCAGGGTCGGCAGGATCCGTTCGGATTCGTTGTACGCGGGAATGACGATGCTCAGCGTGACCCGGTCGAGGGTCTGGGCGCGCCACTGTTCAAAGGCGGGGTAGGATATGAGGGAACCTCCGTGTGGTGGGGCGAAGAACGAGAGCGGCCGTGAGGATCAGGGTGGCCTTGCCGGCCAGGGCCGCCAGGGCGAGGTGGGCAGGTTCAGGGGACACCAGGAACGCACAGGTGAGGGTGACGAGGTTGGCGGTCAGGTACGCGCCGCCCACGCGCCACAGCACGGCCGCCCCGCCGGACGCCAGCGCGTGGTTCAGGGCGGTGCCGGCCAGGGTGAGGGCCAGGGTGCCCAGGCCCGTCAGGGACAGCAGCGGAATCACCGCGCCGCCCATGCCGGTCCCGAAGGCCAGCTGGGCACTCCAGGCGGGGGCCAGCGCAAACAGCGCCGCCGGGAGGCCCGCGATGACCAGCGTGGCCGCCAGCGCCGCTCCCAGCAGCGGCCCCGTGCGTTCACCGGCGGCCACGCGGCGGGCCACGACCGGGAACGCCGCGACCTGCACGGCCCACCCGGCGAAGAACACCACGCGCGCCAGCGTGGCGGCCGCCGCGTATGCCCCGGCGTCGGCGGGAGGCAGCAGCACGCCGGCCAGCAGCACGTCGCCGTACAGCAGGGCACTCTGCGCGGCGGCCACGAAGGTCAGGGCCGCCTTGCCCTCACGGCCGCCCGTGACGACCGGCACGTCCCCACCAGCGGCGGCCTGGGCAGCGCCGGAGCGGGGCCGCACGACGGGCAGCGCCAGCAGCAGGCCCAGCAGGGTGGCGGTCACGGCGGCGGCCGGGCCGGGCAGCGCGGCCAGCAGCGGGGCGGTCAGGGCGACCTTCGCGCCGTGCTCGGTCATGAGGCTCCAGCCGAACGCCGCGCTGCGGCCGTCCCGCTGGGCCGCGCCGCGCCAGGCGCCCAGCAGCACCATGGCGGGCACCGTGACCGCGAAGGCCGCCACCCACACGGCCGTAACCCCGATGCGTGGCCCCAGCAGCGGCGAGAGCAGCAGCAGGGCCGCGCCCACCAGGGCCCCCGTGCGCAGGGCGGCTCCGGTGTTGGCCCCCTGGGCGCGGCGGGACGTGGCCTGCTGGAACGCGATGGGCAGCGCGGCCGTCAGCATGAACAGGGACGTGAACGCCGCGAAGGCCCCGTAGCCGGGCAGGTCCAGCAGCCGCCCCAGCAGCAGCGTGTACCCGTAGTTCAGGGCGCTGCTGCCCAGCACGGCCAGCAGGCTCAGCAGGCCCTGCATGGATTCTCGTCGGGCGTTCATACTCTTCATCCTGCGGGGGGGAACCTTACGCGCGTCTTTCACATGTCAGGTGCGCGGTGAAGATCGTCACAGCCGCCGCGCACGCCCTGTCTTCATGAAGTTCGGCGCTGGTGGGGGTCCCGTCAGGGCCAGTCTGACAGCGGTGTTCAGCGGCCCGCCGGGGAGAGCGTCACTCCCGCCAACACATCCGGGCTCCCACTCGCATCCGCCCGGATCGGGTACTGCGCACCCGTCAACCGGAGGCCGTATCAGGTCCCGCGTGATCAGGTGCCGGTGCGGGCGCGGTCCATCACGCGGTCACGCCCGGCTTCCTTGGCGGCGTACAGGCGCTCGTCGGCCAGGGCCAGCAGGTCCGGGACACTCCTGACCTCAGACGCCAGGGCCAGGCCGGCGCTGACGGTGACGGGCGGGAAGCCGGGCATGCGGTAGACGCGGACGGCGTCCACGATCTGCCGCACGGCCGCCCGGGCGCCTTGCGGGTCGCGGCCCGTCAGGATCAGGAGGAATTCCTCGCCGCCCCAGCGGATCACGGCGTCCTGCGGCGTGACGCTGCCCTCCATCAGTTCGGCCAGCGCGATCAGCACCTCGTCGCCCCGGTGGTGACCGAGGCTGTCGTTCACGCGTTTGAAGTGATCGATGTCCACCAGCACCGCCGCCAGCCGGTCAGGCTGGGCGCCCGCGCGGCCGAACAACTCCGTCAGTTTCTCGTGCCCCGACCGGCGGTTGAGCAGGCCGGTCAGCGGGTCGGTGAAGGCCAGGGTCGCCAGCGCGTCGCTGCGCAGGTGCGCGCGGTACAGACTCTGTCCGTGCGCGCTGAGAAACCAGATCAGGGTCGCGGCGAACCCGGTCATCAGCAGTCCCGGGGGGTCCACGGTCCGCTGGCCGCTCACCGGACCCCACAGCAGCAGGTAGCCCAGCAGGGCCAGCGCGGCCGCCGGGCGGGCCTGCAGCCACGCGAATGAGAACAGCGTCACGGTCAGGTACCCGACCAGCAGGGTGGCCGACAGCGTCTCGCCGCGCAGGAACAGCAGCGCGGAACTCAGCAGCCACAGCTGGGCGGACACGATCAGAATCCACTGGAAAGCGTGCGTGGACACGCGCGGCCACAGGGCCAGCCCCACCAGCAGCAGGTTCGAACCGGTGCCCAGCTTCGCCTGCAGGTTCAGGCCGGGCAGGTCGGCCCCCTGCGCGTACGGCACGATACAGGCCTGCACGAGAGCCGCGAGCAGCGCCATCCCGACATACAGCTGCCGCAGGTGCTGCTCACGTTCTCGGTGGGGCGACAGGCCAGGCTCACCTCCGAACATTCAATCAACGTAAGGCAATTCGCCGTGGCCCTTCTTGATGTGACGTTCACGCAGCGGGCGCAGGAACCCGGCCCCCGCCGGGTATCCCCACCGCGCCGCGCGGATTGGTGTGTCACTGCAGGTTCCGCAGCCCGGACCGGGGGCCGGATTACTCGGTCTTGCTGCGGTGTGCGCCGTCGGGCGCGCCGATGGAGACGGATTTGATGTTCACGAATTGCAGGATGCCGTGGCGGCCCAGTTCCCGGCCGAAGCCGCTGTTCTTCACGCCGCCGAACGGGAGGCGCGGGTCGCTGGCGACCATGGAGTTGATGAACACCGCGCCAGCTTCCAGGTCGCGGATGAAGCGTTCTCTCTCGCCGGCGTCGTTCGTCCAGGCGCTGCTGCCCAGGCCGAAGGTGGTGGTGTTGGCCAGTTCGACCGCCTCGTCGAGGCTCTCCACCCGGAAGATCAGCGCGACCGGCCCGAAGGTTTCTTCCAGCCACACGTCCATGTCGGGGGTCAGGTGATCGAGGGCCGTGACCGGGTAGTAGTTGCCCTGGCCTTCAGGGACCTGCCCGCCCGTACGGACGCGCGCGCCCTTGCTCACGGCGTCCTGCACCTGCCGGTCGATGTCCTCGCGGATCTGCGGCGTGGCGAGCGGGCCCACGTCGGTGCCTTCCAGTTCGGGGTTCCCGACCTTCAGGGCGCTCAGGCCCGCCACGAACGCGTCCGTGAAGGCGTCGTACACGTCCGAATGCACGATGAAGCGTTTGGCGGCGATGCAGCTCTGGCCGTTGTTGATGGTGCGGGCGGTCACGGCCGTTTTCGCGGCGAGTTCGATGTCGGCGCTGGGCATCACGATGAACGGGTCCGAGCCGCCCAGTTCCATCACGGCGGGCTTGAGTTCCGCCCCGGCGGTGGCGGACACGGCCCGCCCGGCTCCCTCGGAACCGGTGAGGCTCACGGCGGTCACGCGCGGGTCTTTCAGCACGGCTTCCACGTCACGGCTGCCGATCAGCAGGGTCGTGAACACGCCCGCCGGAAAGCCCGCCTCGCGCAGCACGTCCTCGATGGCCAGGGCGCAGCCGGGCACGTTACTGGCGTGCTTGAGCAGCCCGGTATTCCCGGCCATCAGGGTCGGCGCGATGAACCGGAACGCCTGCCAGTACGGGAAGTTCCACGGCATGACGGCCAGCACCACACCGAGGGGCTGGTACGTCACGAACGCCTCGTCCGCCTCGGTCTTCACGGGCTCGGAGGCCAGGAAAGATCCGGCGTGCGCGGCGTAGTACCGGCAGGCCGAGGCGCACTTCAGGACTTCCTGCCGGGCGGCTTCCAGGGTCTTGCCCATCTCGCGCGTGGCGAGCAGCGCGAGTTCCTCCACGCGGCGTTCCAGGACGTCGGCGGCGGCGTTCATCCACTCGCTGCGCTGCGCGAAGGTGGTGCGGCGGTACTCGCCGTAGGCCGTGTGGGCGGCCGTGATGGCCGCCTGGACCTGTTCGGTCGTGTGATCGTCGTGGGTGGCGAAGGGTTCGCCCGTGGCCGGATTGACGCTTTGCATGCCTTCCGTTCTAGTCCGCGCAGCCCGCCCGTCAATGTGAGACGGCGCTCCATGAAGCCCTCATTAAGAACCCTGCGCCCAGTCTGGAGGTGACCGGCACAGGGTGAGCAGCAGGGACAGGACGCCACAGCGCGAACGGAAAGGTTCGTTCCTGCGGGAGATCAGCGTGCGGGCGGCAGCACCCTCAGGCGGTGGCCGGGGCGGTCAGCGGGGGCCGGAAGCCGCGCAGGCGCAGGGCGTTGCTCAGGACGAACACGCTGGACAGGCCCATGGCAGCGGCGGCCAGCACCGGATTCAGGCGCAGGCCCAGCAGGGGCTCCAGCGCTCCAGCCGCGACCGGGATCAGCAGGGCGTTGTACGCGAAGGCCCAGAACAGGTTGCCGCGAATGTTGGTGAGGGTGGCGCGGCTCAGGGCGACGGCGTTCGGGACGCCGCGCAGGTCGCCGGACATCAGGATCACGCCGGCCGTCTCGGCGGCCACGTCGGTGCCGGTACCGATGGCGACGCCCACGTCCGCCTGCGCCAGGGCGGGCGCGTCGTTGATGCCGTCCCCGACGAACGCGACGTGCTGTCCGGCTGCCTGGAGTTCTTTCACGGCGGCGCTCTTCTGCGCGGGGTGCACCTCGGCGCGGACGTCCGTGATGCCGAGTTGCCGGGCGACGGCCTGCGCGGTGCGGGCGTGATCGCCGGTGATCATGACGACCCGGCGGCCACTGGACTGGATGGCCTGCACGGCTTCCAGGCTGCCGGGCTTGATGGGGTCCGCCACGGCCAGCGCGGCGATGATGTGGCCGTCCACGGCGGCGTACAGGGGCGTGCGGCCCAGGTCGGCCAGCGCGTCGGTCTGGGCGGTCAGGGGGGCGACGTTCAGGCCCAGGCGGGTCATCAGGCGGTCACTGCCGACCCACACGCGCTGCCCGTTCACGGTCGCCTCGATGCCCTCGCCGGGCAGGGCCTGGAACGCCGTGGCGCCCGGCAGGGTCAGGCCCTCGGCGCGGGCGGCCGTCAGGATGGCCTGCGCGACCGGGTGCTCGCTGCCGCGTTCGGCCGCGGCGATCAGGGTCAGCGCGGCGGCGTCGTACTGGCCGGTCAGGATCAGGTCGGTGAGTTCCGGACGGCCCAGGGTCAGGGTGCCGGTCTTGTCGAGGGCGATCACGTCCGCGCGTTGCAGGGCTTCCAGGGCCGCGCCGCTCTTGAACAGCACGCCCAGGCTGGCGGCGCGGCCCGTGCCGACCATCACGCTGGTGGGCGTGGCGAGGCCCATGGCGCAGGGGCAGGCGATGATCAGCACGGCGACCGTGTTCACCAGCGCGTGACTGAGGCCCTGCGGGCCGCCCAGCAGCAGCCAGGTCAGGAAGGTCAGGGCCGCGATCACCAGCACGACGGGCACGAATACAGCGACCACGCGGTCCGCGAGGCCCTGGATGGGCGGCCGGCTGGCCTGGGCGTCCTCGACCAGCCGGGTGATGCGGGCCAGGGCGGTGTCCGCGCCGACGTGCGTGGCGCGGAACATGAAGGCGCCGGTGCCGTTCACAGTGCCGCCCGTCACGGCCGCGCCCACTCCCTTGTGCACGGGGACGCTCTCGCCGGTCAGCATGCTCTCGTCCACCCAGGAGTCCCCGGCCTGCACGTCGCCGTCCACCGGGACACGCTCGCCTGGGCGGACCTGGATCACGTCGCCGGTCTGCACGTCGGCGGTGGGAATCTCGAGTTCCTGCCCGGCGCGGACCACGCGGGCGACGCTGGGTTGCAGGCGCAGCAGGGCGGTCATGGCGGCGCTGCTGCGTCCCTTCGCGCGGGCCTCCAGGACCTTGCCCAGCAGGATCAGGGTGATGACGACGGCGCTCGCCTCGAAGTACACGTGCGCGGTCCCGGCCGGGAACACGCCGGGGGCCAGCGTGACCAGCAGCGAGTACAGGTACGCGGCGCCGGTGCCGATCATGACCAGGGCGTTCATGTCGGGGCTGCGGTGGCGCAGGCTGTTCCAGCCGAGACGCAGGAAGCGGCGGCCCGGCCCGAACTGCACGGGCGTGGCCAGCAGCAGCATCAGCACGTTCAGGCCGCGTTCGCCCAGCAGGTCGGTCAGTGTCATATGCAGCGGCATCCACATCATGGGCAGCATGGCCAGCAGCAGCAGCGGAACGGCGAAGGCGGCGCTGACGCGCAGGTCGCGTTCCAGGCTACGTTCGTGGTCGTCGCGGGCGGCCTGTTCCAGTGCGGCGCGGTCCGGCGCGGACGGCGCGCCGCTGTCCGCGCCGGTCAGGACCGAGTACCCGGCCCGCGTGACGGCGGCGTTCAGGTCGCTGCCGGTCACGCGGCCAGGCAGGTACGTGACGTGGGCGCGTTCGGTGGCGAGGTTCACCTGCGCGTCCAGCACACCGTCCACTTTCTTCAGCGCGCGTTCCACGCGGCCCACGCAGGCGGCGCAGGTCATGCCCTGCACGCTCAGGTCGGCGGTGGCGGTCAGGGGTTCGTACCCGATCTCGCGGACGCGGGCAGTGAGGTCCGTCAGGCTGGTCTGCGACGGGTCGAAGGTCACGCTGGCCCGTTCGGTCGCGAGGTTCACGCTGGCCTGCTGCACACCACTGACCTTCGTCAGGCCGCGTTCCACCCGGGCCGAGCAGCTGGCGCAGGTCATGCCCTGCACGGTGAATTCAGCCGTGACCGACGTGTGGGCGCCGGTCGGCAGGATCGGAATGGGCAGGTTCGGCAGGTTCGAATTGACAGGCTGACTCATCAGGGCTCCAGTGATTGACGGGCGGGGTTCAGTGCGGCCGGGCATCGGGGATCGGCACTGTCCCTCTCCCAATCCCCCCCCGGGGGGTATGCCACGAAGATAGTCCCCTGCCGGCCCCCCTTTCAAGGCCCTGGCGCACACTGCCTGCACTTCAGGGCGCTCCCTTCACGGCCTGCCCCGCCAATCTTCGACGGGTGCCAGGCTGGCCGCGCGCACGCGTGATACGGGTTCCGTCTGTTTCATTGACGGCTTTGGAATGGCAACAGTCCGTCAATTCCACGACCGGAACCCGCTCTGCTCCTCTTCGCCCTGCTGCGCGGCTGGCCGAGTCCACTCGTGTTGAACTGGTTTGGGCAACCCATTCAACCGCAGTTCGTATGAGTCCGGCGGGCGCTGTTCCCAGCTCACGCCTGCCGATCACTGAGGCTGTCACGCACTGAGACGGGCAGGCACCGGCACCCACCGTGCTGGGCGGGCGCGTTGGCCGGGCACGGACAGCGCGTTCACGACGTCTTGCCCACGCCTCTTCCCCTCATCACAACGCCGGCCACGGGACCGGATCAGGCCCGTGCGGGGGCCATGTCCGCAAACCTGATTGACAGGCCCCCAGGGGGGGGGTACCATCGCGCCATGAGTACTGAACTGACCATCACCGGAATGACCTGCGGGCACTGCCAGAAAGCCGTTCAGGAAGCGCTGCAGCAGGTTGCCGGCGTGCAGAGTGCCAGCGTGGACCTCGCGGCCGGGCGCGCCAGCGTCACCGGTCCCGCCGACGTGCAGGCGCTGATTGCCGCCGTGGTCGAGGAAGGGTACGAGGCGCAGATCGCCGCTCCCGCCTCCACCCTCGCCTGACATGACCGGTAAATCCGCCCCGACCGCCTGCCACACCGGTCCAGACCACCTGTGCATGCCTGAAGACGCCCGCAAACGCGCCGCCCGCCGCCTGAACATCGCGCGCGGGCACCTCGACGCCATCGTGCGCATGCTGGACAACCCGGACGCCTACTGCGTGGACGTGCTGCGGCAGATCAAGGCGGTACAGGGTGCGCTGTCCGGCGCGGGCGAGGTTGTCCTGCGCGGGCACCTCGAGGCGCATGTCGCGACGGCCAGCACACGCGGCGACAGCGTGGAGATCGTCGAGGAATTGATGGAAGCCCTGAAGTACACCTGAGCGACCTGCGTACCTCTGCCGCACAACCCGGGCAGAGCGAGAACCGGCAGGAGCGCGGCGCGGCGGGAAGGAACGGAGAACGCGGCCGCCCTACTCGCCCGGCTGCCGGGGCGGGAGGCGTGGGTGCAGGCTGGCGGGGCCACCCCGGCTGGGCTGGGCCCGCGGCTCGGCCATGACGGTCAGGAAGGCCTGGACGACCTGCGGGTCGAAGTTCACGCCGCTCTGGCGTCGGATCTCGTCGAGCGCGTCCTGGACCGTCCAGGGGCACTTGTACGGGCGGGTGCTGGTCAGGGCGTCGAACACGTCGCACACGCTGAAGATGCGGGCCAGCAGCGGAATGGCCGGGCCGCTCAGGCCGTCGGGGTAGCCGGTGCCGTCCCAGCGTTCGTGGTGATGCCGGATGACCTGCAGGGCGTGGAGGCTCAGGCCCGGAATATGCCGCGCGAGTTCCTCACCGGCGGGTGAGTGCTGGCGCATGATCACCCATTCGTCGGCGGTGAGGGGACCGGGTTTGAGCAGCACGGCGTCCGGAATCTGCACCTTTCCCAGGTCATGCAGGTACGCGCCGTCCCGCAGCTCGCGGAGTTCTTCAGGGGCCAGGTCCATCCGCCGGCCGACCTGCAGGGCCAGGTCCAGAACGCGGGTGGTGTGGCCCTGCGTTTCGAAGTCACGGGCTTCGAGCGCGCGGCCCAGCGCCGCGAGGATGCCTTCGCGGCCCTCTTCCATGGCGCGGATGCGTTCGGCGCGTTCCAGGGCGGTCACGCCCTGCGCGGCGAGGGTGCGGGCGAGTTGCGCGTCGTTCTCCCCGAAGGGGTGGCTGCGGATCACGACCAGCACGCCCAGCAGCCGGTCGGGCGTCTGAAGGGGAGCGATCAGGCACGCGCCGCCGCCCACGCCGTCCACACGCAGGATGCGCTGGTCGGCGTCCATGTTGTTCACGCGGATCACGTCACGCGCGGCGATAGCGGCCCAGGAGAGTCCCTGGCCCCGGCGCTGCGAGTGCACCGGCGTCTGGCTGGGAAGCCCGTGCGTGGTGGTGCTGTTCAGGGTGTCGCTGGCCGGGTCGTAACTGAGGTAGATGGCCTGCCGGGCGTTCAGGACCACATGCGACATGGAACTGATGGCGTGGATGACGTCGTCGGCGCTGCGGGCATCCCGGAGGGAGGCGGTGATCTGCACCAGCGCTTCGAGTTCACGGGTACGCTGGGCCTCGCGCTCCCGGCGGGCGCGGGAGGCCAGCAGCAGCGCGGCCTGCACGGCGAAGTTCATGCCGGTCTCCTGGGCAGAGGCGTCGAAGACCACGCCCGGCCCGAAGCGGTCGAGGTTCAGGAACGCGATCACGTGGCCGTCGGCGGTGATGGGCACGCCCAGGGTTTCGGTGATGTCGCCCAGCCGCCACTGCACGTGCGGTTGCTCGCCGCCCACCTGGAAGGTCGCGCGTAGCGCGGCGTTCGCGGCGGCCGTGACGGCGTAGCCCCGCAGGACGCGGGGAGTGCCGGCCGTCCACTGGTCGTCCGGGCCGCTGTACCACGCCCGCTGTCCGGAAGGGGGGCTGCGCTCGCCCAGCAGGCGGTCGTCGAAGCCGCACTGGGCGAGCAGGACGAAGTCGCCGTGTTCGACCACGTACAGACTGCCGGCTTCGGTGCCGGGCACGCTCTCGCACGCGGCCTGCAGCAGGGCGTGCCAGCCAGACGGAGTGGGCGGCTGGTCACCGTGGAACTGGGGCAGGGCGGCCCGCAGCGGCTGCTGTAGTGCGGTCGGCTGGCCCGCCCTGTGCGGCGCGGCGCGCAGGCAGTCCCGCTGCTTTTGGCGGCGTACAGGGCCTCGTCGGCCCGCTGGTGCGTGCGCAGGGGCGCGTCGTTCGGGCCGTGGCAGGCCAGTCCGGCCGAGAGGGTGACGGTGGGTCCGCTGCCGGTCCACTGGCGGGCGGCGCTCAGGCAACGCTGCGCAACCGCTTCGGCCTGGGGGGTGGGGGTGCCGCGCAGGATCACCGCGAATTCCTCGCCACCGATGCGGTACGCGGGGTCGCTGGGACGTAGCGTGCCGCGCAGCAGCAGGGCCACGCGGCGCAGCACGGCGTCGCCTTCGGTGTGGCCGTACTCGTCATTCACGCGCTTGAAGTGGTCGAGGTCCATGACCAGCAGGTGATCGCCGGGCTGCAGGAAGGGCAGGTCCTGATCGAACTGCCGGCGGTTACTCAGGCCGGTCAGCACGTCGGTGTGCGCCTCGGCCCGGAAGGTATCCGAGACGCGCAGCAGGTGCAGGCGGCTGTGCAGGGCGCTGTGCAGCAGCACCACCGACAGGCAGCTGATCAGCAGTTCCGGCAGCAGGTTCGCCCAGCCGGCGCCCGGCAGTGGGGCCGCCGGGAACCACTGGCTGCTCAGGTGACTGATCAGCAGGACAGGACCGAACAGCAGGGGCGTCCCCCACCACAGCCGGTGATGGTGGTCGGGGGGCAGGTCCATGCGCAGGCGGGGGGCCAGGAGCGTGGCCAGCAGGGTCAGTGTGGCGGCGGCGATCAGCATGTGGACGGCGGCGGGCAGCACGGCACCTGGAATCAGCAGGGACGTCAGCACTGCGGGAGCCGCCACGGCCACTCCTGACAGCGGCCCGTACCGCAAGGCGGCCAGTGCCAGTGGAATCAGGTACAGGTGACCTTCCGGCCCGCCATGCACGCCCAGGACCACGGCCGAGAGCGCGGCCAGCAGGACGCGCCGGGCGACGTCCGCCGGTGCGTGACTGGGCGGCCAGCTCCGATACGTGAGGCCCAGCGCGTAGGAGAACAGCGCCACGAGTCCCAGGTTGCTCAGCAGTGTGATCAGCATGACGCGGTATCCAGTCGGGGTCCGGCCGTTCAGGGTGAGGCGGTTCAGGAGGCAGCGGTTCAGGGTTCAGCAGGCGGGTACGGGGACGCAGGTGGGACCCGGGCGGCGTGGCGACACGGGGCTGACGGAGGCGACACGGAAGGAGGCAACACGGAAGCCTGAACGGTGATGCTGAGCGGTGGTGAGAGGCGGTCCTCTTCAGCATACCGCTGCGGCGGCGCGGGAACGCCCCCCGGGGCGCGCGGTGGGGGGGGCGGACCAACCGGGCATTGACCTGAAGATTTCCTTCATAAAAGCTATACTCGGCGGCATGACCTCAAGTCCAGGCGACGCGCCAGACCTGCTGGACGTCCTGCGCCCCCTGCTCAGCGCCGCCGGGATTCCCGAAGGGCTCCTGCGGCAGGTACTGACCACGGCCCAGTCAGCCGCGCCGGACGCCCCGACCGCCGAGGAGACCCTGCGGGAAACGCTGGGCGCCCTGAGCGAACTGCACCGCCACCTGGAATCCCTGAAGACAGAGCGGGACGAACTGCGCGAGTCGTTCGATCTGGCCTCGCAGTTTCAGGTGGTCCTCACGCCGCACGGGCGTCTGCTGGACCTGAACGACACTACCGTGCAGGCGACGCGGACGACCCGCGCGGACCTGCTGGACCGGCCGCTGTGGGACGCGCCGTGGTGGCCACGCGACCCGGACAGCCGGGCGGCGCTGCGGTCGGCCGTGGCGCAGGCCGGGCGCGGTGAGGGGGCGTCGCTGAAACTGCCGGCGCGCGGGCGTGAGGGCCGGCCGGTGGTGCTGGCCCTGCAGTTCACGCCGGTGCAGCGCGCCGGTCAGGTCGTGCGGGTGATCGTGGAGGGCCGCGAGATCACCGGTCAGGTCGAGGCGGTCCGGGAAGCGCACCTGGCCCGCGCGGCGCTGGAAGCGCTGCTGGAGAACGTGCAGGACGGCATTGTCGCCTGCGACGCCGAGGGGAAACTGACGGTCTTCAACCGCATGAGCCGCGAGATGCACGGCCTGGACCGCGCCGAGATCGACCCGTCGCAGTGGAGCCGGCATTACGACCTGTTCGAGGTGGACGGCGTGACCCCGCTGACGCAGGAGCGCGTGCCGCTGTACCGGGCGCTGCGCGGCGAACTGGTGCAGGGCACCGAGATGGTCATCGCGCCGCGCGGACTGGCGCGCCGCACGGTCGTGGCGTCCGGCGGGCCGCTGACCGGGCCGGGCGGGCAGGCGCTCGGCGCGGTGGTGGCCATGCATGACATCACGGACCGCAAGCACGCCGAGTCGCGGCTGCGGCACGAGGCGCTGCACGACCGCCTGACCGGGCTGCCGAACCGGTCGCTGCTGCACAGCCTGCTGGAAAAGACCATGCAGCGCTTCGAGCGCGAGCCGAACAACCCGTACGCGGTGATGTTCCTGGACCTGGACGACTTCAAGAACGTGAACGACTTGTACGGGCACCTGACCGGCGACCGCCTGCTGCTGGAAACGGCGGCGCGCCTCAAGGACGCCGTGCGCAAGACCGACACGGTCGCCCGTCTGGGCGGCGACGAGTTCGCGGTGCTGCTCGACGCCCCCTGCGACGAGGTGAACGCCCTGCGTGTCGCCGAGCGGCTTCAGCGGGCCATGGCCCGCCCGTTCCGCCTGCAGCGTGACGAGGTGCGGGTGTCCACGTCCATCGGGCTGGCGAACGCCCGGCGCGCCTACACCCGCACCGAGGAGCCGCTGCGGGACGCGGACACCGCCATGTACGTCGCCAAGCGGCGCGGCAAGAACCGCACGGTGCTGTTCGAGCAGTCCATGCATGATCAGGCGCAGGAACGCGTGGATACCGAACGGCAACTGCGTGACGCGCTCCGGGACGGGCAGTTCCGGCTGCACTACCAGCCGATCATGGAACTCGCCCCGGGTCGCTGCGTGGGCTTCGAGGCGCTGGTGCGCTGGCAGCATCCGGCGCGCGGCCTGCTGGGTCCCGGCGCATTCCTGGAAGTCGCGGAGCGCACCGGGCTGATCGTGCCGCTGGGCGCGTGGGTGCTGCGCGAGGCGTCCCGGCAACTCCTGGAGTGGCAGACCGATCCGCAGCTGGCGCACCTGCTGGTGTCCGTGAATCTCAGTGGTCAGCAGCTTCAGGTGGAGGCCGGCGGCGAGCACGACCTGCTGGCCATGACCTTCCCGGAGGGTCTGCACCTGGAAATCACCGAGACCAGTCTGGTCGATACGCCCGAGGCGATGCGGACCATGCGGGCCCTGCACCGCCGGGGCGTGCCGCTGATGCTGGACGATTTCGGCACGGGCTTCGCGTCGCTGGCCGCCGCGCAGCGGTTCCCGGTCGACACCCTGAAGATCGACCGGAGTTTCGTGGCGCCGCTGCCCGGTGACGGAGACGACCGGCACTCAGCGATCGTGGCGAGCGTGGTCACGCTGGCGCGGCACATGAGCATGCGCGTGGTGGCCGAGGGGATCGAGACGCCGGAGCAGGCGCGGGCCGTGCAGGACCTGGGCTGCCGGTTCGCGCAGGGCTTCCTGTTCGCGCGTCCGGCCGACGCTGAGGTGGCCGCCGCGTTCGCGCGCGCGCACGCCTGAAGCCCGGACGCCCCGGCGCGCTGCCGGGCGGGGCTGTGCAGGGAGGGCCTGTCCACAGAGGAAGGCGCGGTGCGCCCCCATCCGGGGGAAAGGCAACTCCGGCAGACGCGCGCGGCGGGGTGTGAAACAGTAGTGGTGTTGACCCCTTTTCACGCGCGTGGTCACCTCGCGCCCGCCTGAACTGTTTCGCCCGGAGTCCTGCCTGCCGTGGAACTGTCGCTGCTGTACCAACTCTTCATGAATTTCAGCGTGCTGGTCACGTTGACGTTCGTGTTGAGCCTGACCTACCGCGCGTGGCCGCCGCCGCCGGGCTGGCAGCTGAAAAGCGTGCGGCTGGGGCTGACGCTGGTGTCCACGGTGGCGCTGCACCTGCTCTCGCCGTCCTTACCGCACGGGGTTCACCTGGACCTGTCGCTGGTGCCGGTGGCACTGATGGTGCTGCGCTACGGCGTCGGCAGCGGCGCCCTGATCGGCCTGCCGGCGGCGCTGCTGCCCCTGCTGTGCGCCGCCAGGACACCGGACGATCCGGTGACGCTGGGCGTGGCCCTGGGGCTGATCAACCTGCTGCTGGTCAGCGGTATCACGCACCTGTTCCGCTGGACGCTGAACATCAACGATCCGCACGGGTCCCTGCACCGGCACGCGTGGGTGGCGGTCCTGATGTTCGTGCCGTACAACCTGGGGCTCGCACTCCTGCCGGGCGGCGCGGACCTGCTGCAGTCCACGTACCTGCTGACCCTGGCCTTCCACGTGCTGGGGTTCTGGGCGGCGGCCAGCATGATCACGGGCCGGGTTTCCCTGCTGCAGAGTACCGATGCGTTCCGGGAGCAGGCGCATCAGGACGCCCTGTCGGGGTTACCGAACCGGCGTCAGTTCGAGCTGGACCTGCCGTTCACCGCGCCGGGCGACGCGCTGCTGCTGATCGACGTGGATCACTTCAAGCAGGTGAACGACCGCTTCGGGCATCCGGTCGGGGATGAGGTGCTGCGCGCCATCGGCAAGGTCCTGTCGGAAACGCTGCGCGGCCGGGACCGCGCCTACCGGTACGGCGGCGAGGAGTTCGCGGTGATCCTGCGGCGCGTGCCGGACGCCCGCATCGAGGAGGTCGCGCACCGCCTGCGGGAACTGATTGCCGGGATCACCTTCCCGGAACCCCTGGAACGCGTGACGGTCTCGGTGGGCGGGGCGTCATTCGGCCTGTGGTCCCGAACGCGGACCCTGTGGGACGCCGACGAGGCGCTGTACCGCGTCAAGCAGGGCGGTCGGAACAGCGTGCGCGTTCAGCACTTCCATCCGGACAGCGCGCGGGACCCGAAAAGTTCGGGCGGCGGCCGTCAGCTCGAGCAGCTCAAGCGCAGCTGAGCGCACAGGGCAGCGAGTAAGGGGCAGGCGGTGATGGGGGTACCCCACCCGCCCCCCCGAACCTAAAAATGGTGTGAACCTCACTCACCTTTCAGGGGGGCGGCTGCGTAAAAATGAGAACCGGCTGATGACCCGGGGGCTTTCAGTGAGATCCGTCTCAACGGGGCACTGACCTTTCGCTCATGGCCCATCCGCTCACGACACGCTCTCCTGAGGGGGATCATGTGAGCGGCAGGCCTCCTGCGACTCATCCGCTCAGCAGGCGCTGGCCAGTCAGGCGCACCGCGGCTCTCCCCTGCGGCAGACTCTATTCTTCTCGCTTCGCCCGGTTCACCCGCAGGGTGCAGGGTCTGACTCCGGGTGTTCTGCACTCTCCCCCCACCTTCCCCCTGCCGACAAGGACAACGCCGTACGCTGATGAGCTTCCCTTCCCTGCTGTTCCGTCCGGTCACGCCCCCGCGTGCGCCGCAGGTCGGCGGTCTATGTTTCGCCTGAACGGTCCGCCCATCCGCCAGTGGTGGTCCGGCCCCGAGGGCGCCCGTCAGTCCCTGCGGACGCAGGTGCTGCTGCTGCTGACTATCCTGATCCTCCCGGCGCTGGCGCTGGCGCTGGTGGTCATTCCGGGCATCCTCGAGCGGCGATTCGCGCAGATCGAGCGGGATCAGGTGACGCAGTTCACGCAGATTGCGCAGGAGGACCTGCTGACCGAGGAGCGCCGGATCTCTCTGTTCGTACTGAACTTCACTCAGTGGAGCGAAACGTACGAGTTCGCGGCCGGCCGGAACATGATCTTTCCGCAGAGTGCCCTGGGAGCAAGTACCTTCACGGGCGGCCGGATCGATTACGTGGGCATCACGTCACCGGGCCGGCAGTTGATCACGGGCCTGACACTGAAGGGAGACACGGTCGTGGCCGCCACGGATCTGGTCAGGACCCTGCTGGCCAGCCTGCCGCGCACCCTGCCGCCGGGCGGGGCGTCTGGTGTGGTGCAGGTGCGTGGAAAGCCGTACCTGCTGGCCGGACGGACCATCACGCGCGACGATGGCAGCGGTGACGGGGGCGTGCTGATGTTCGCCCGCGCTCTGAATCCGCAGGCGCTTGATCAGTTGATGCACCGGGAAAAAACCTTCACGGCGCGCATTACCACGGTGCCTGCTGGTGGAGCTGAAGCTCCGAAGTTTACACCGTCGACCGTGCACGCGACGACGCCTCTGCTCGCCCCGAACGGCCCGCCACAACTGGCGCTGCACCTCAGCATTCCGCGGGACATGTACCGCGCCGCTCAGGCGACGGTCTTCCAGTTGAAGGTCGCGGCGGGGCTGTTTACGCTTCTTACGGCGATGGCGTTCCTGCTCTTCCTGAACCGCCGGGTGCTGCGGGTGCTGGGCAACTACGTGCAGGACACCCAGCGCATCGCGCGGGACCCGGGGCACCGGCTGGACGGCCAGAACCGCACGGAGCTGGGCGTGCTGGCGCTCACCATCAACGACCTGCTTGATCACCTGCAGGGCCGCGAGGCGCAGCTGCGCGAGCAGGGACGCCGCGACGAGCTGACGGGCACGTACTCCCGCGCGGGCCTGACCGAACTGCTGCGCGAGGACCCCACCATCCGCAGCGCGCTGCTGGTCGAGGTGCCGCGTCTGCAGGAACTCAGCGGCCTGTACGGCAGCCCGTTCGTGGACCGCCTGATCAGTGAACTGGCGGGCCGATTGCAGGAGCTCGGGCCGGATCACGTGGTGGGGCGGCTCAGTTCGAACGGCTTGGCGCTGATCACGCGGCTGCCCGCCACGACCGACCCGCTGGCCGTCCTGGAAGGTCTGGAACGCCCGTTCGCCCTGCGGGAGGGGGAGGTCACGCTGAAATTGGTGGCGGGGTTCTCGCAGTCCGCGTACCCCGTACCGTTCTCCGCGTTGCAGCGGCAGGCGTTCCTGGCCCTGCAGCACGCCATGGACCGCAAGGAGCACCTGGGGATCTTCAACGAGGAGATGCTGCGCCGCAGCCAGTACGGGCACACGCTGGAAACGCAGTTGCAGGGGGCCGTCACGCGAAACGAGCTGTCGCTGATGTACCAGCCGATCAGTGACGTGCTGACCGGGCAGTGGGTGTCACTGGAAGCGCTGATGCGCTGGCAGCACCCGCAGCTGGGCACCGTGCCGCCCAGCACGTTCATTCCGGTGGCGGAACGCAGCGGGCAGATCTACCAGCTGGGCGACTGGGCGCTGCAGACGGCCGCGCGTGACATTCAGGAGGCGCGCGCACTGTGGCCCGGGGCGCACGTGAACGTGAACGTCAGCCCCGTGCAGCTGCTCATGCCGGATTTTGCAGAGCGCGCCCTGAAGATCCTGTCGGATCTCGGCGTCTCCCCCACCCTGCTGACCTTCGAGGTGACGGAAAGTACCGTCATGCAGAACGTGGACCTCGCCTGCCGGCACCTGGCGCGCCTGCGCAGCGCGGGCGTGCGGATCGCGCTGGATGATTTCGGCAGCGGCCACTCCAGCCTGTCGCTGCTGACCGAGCTGCCGCTGGACGTCGTGAAACTCGACCGGTCCTTCCTGCGCGAAGGCATTCAGGACACGGCGCGCGGCGCGCTGCTGCGCAACACCATCCGCCTCGCGCGGGATCTGGACCTCGCCACGGTGGCCGAGGGGGTCGAGGACGCGGGCATGCTCCAGCGCCTGCAGGAGCTGGGCTGCGAGTACGCGCAGGGCTACCACGTCTCCCGCCCGGATTACCTGGAAGACCTGCTGGCCCTGCGCACCTGATACAGACTCGGGTTGAAAGGCTTGCAAACCTTATCCGTATGACCTATTCCAGGGCGCCCTGGCCGGTCAGGTGGCGACCCACGATCAGGGTGTGAATGTCGTGCGTGCCCTCGTAGGTGTCGACGGTTTCGAGGTTCAGCATGTGCCGGATGACCGGGTACTCGGTGGTGATGCCGTTCCCGCCGTGCAGTTCGCGTGCCAGTCGCGCGCCCTGCAGGGCCACGCGGACGTTGTTGCGTTTGGCGTAACTGACCTGCGCGAAGTTCATGCGCCCGGCGTCTTTCAGGGTGCCCAGGCGCCACGCCAGCAGCGTGCCCAAGCTGTGGTCGGTGGCCATGCGCACCAGTTTGTCCTGCACGAGTTGCCGTGACGCGATGGGTTTCCCGAAGGTCGTGCGGCTGCCCGTATACTCCAGGGTGGCCTGCAGCACGGCTTCGAGCGCGCCCATCGCGCCCCACGCGATGCCGAAGCGGGCGGACGTCAGGCAGGACAGCGGGCTTTTCAGGCCGGCGCTGCCGGGCAGCAGGTTCGCGGCCGGAATGCGGCAGTCCTGCAGGACGATCTCGCCGGTCACGCTGGCGCGCAGGCTCATCTTGCGGTGAATGGGCGGCGCGCTGAAGCCCGGCGTGTCGGTCGGCACGATGAATCCCCGCACGGTTCCCTCGTCGTCCTTGGCCCACACGACGGCCACGTCCGCTTCGGGGCTGTTGGTGATCCACATCTTGTTCCCGTTGAGCACCCAGTGGTCCCCGTCGCGGCGGGCGCGGGTGCGCATCGCGCCGGGGTCGCTGCCGCCGTCCGGTTCGGTCAGGCCGAAACAGCCGATCAGTTCACCGGACGCCAGTCCGGGCAGCCAGCGGCGCCGCTGCTCGTCACTGCCGTACGTGTAGATCGGGAACATGACCAGGCTGCCCTGCACGCTCGCGGCGCTGCGCAGGCCGCTGTCCACGCGTTCGAGTTCGTACATCATCGCGCCGTACGCGCTGTAGGACACGCCCGCCCCGCCATACTCCTCGGGAACGGTCGGGCCCAGCAGGCCCATCTCACCGAAGCGGCGCATGACGCTGCGCACCGGCAGCGAGCCGTCATCCCACCACGCCGCGACTTCCGGCATCAACTCCGCGTCGCAGAAACCCCGCACGCTTTCGCGGACCAGCCGCTCATCGGCTGACAGTAACTCGTGCACACTGAATTCATCGAACATACGCACCTCGGCGGACCCGGAACGCCAGTCGCGCGCCGCCCGTCAGACCAGCAGAATTTGAGGAGGACAGTCTACGCCGCCAGGGACCGCCGCAGGGCTGTACTGCCGCGGTGACGCCCACTGCCCCTGACCGGTGCCCTGGCAGCGGGAGTGGTACGCGGCGCCACGCAGGCAGGGCGATCAACCCTGTTCGGTTGACCGCCCTGCGGGGGGGGGTTGAATCAGCGGCGGGTAGCGGGAGTCACCGTACGACTGGTGGCGGCGCTGCGGGCTCCGAAGACGCTGGCGGCGATGGTCAGGCCGGCGGCGAGCAGCCAGGCCCAGCCGGCGGTGCTGGCGGCGGTGCGGGCAGTGCGCTCGGTGGCGTCAGCAACCTGCTGGGCCTGCTTCTCGAGGCGGTCCACTTCGGTGGTGACAACCGTGCGGACTTCCTGGGCCTGCGCGGCACTCAGGCCCTGGCGTTCCAGGCGGGTCACGAACTGCTCACCGGTCAGGGCGTTCTTGATGGCGGTCACGCGGGCACCGGCGAAGTCGGTGACGTTGCCCAGGTCCTGCTGACCCAGGTCGTACTGCGCGCGGCGGAAGATGCCGCTCACGACGTTCGAGGTGGCCTGCACCTGCTGCTCGTTCAGGTCCTCGCTGTTCCCGGCGATCAGATCGACGATGTCGTCCTCGTTGATGCCGCTGATGAAGTCCTGCACGCCGCCGCTCTGGGCAGTGGCCGTACCGGCGGCGGCCGTGGCGGTCGCGCCCGCGCCGAGGACGTTCCCGGCGGTGGCGGTGGCGGTTCCCAGCAGGCGGCTGGCGCTGTTGAAGGCGAACAGGGTGCTCAGCAGGACGATCATGCCGGCGGTCACGAGTCCGGTCAGGGTGGCGTCTTCGTGGGTCATGGCGGCGATCCCGTCGTCGTTACGGGTGGCGGGCGCGGCGGCGCGCACGGCCGTCAGGCCGGCGACGTACGCACCGACCAGGGCCGCGATGCCGGACCAGATGGCGGCCGCGATACCGACGCCAGAAAGGGTCAGGCCGGTCAGGGCCGTGATGACGGTGCCCAGGGCCAGCAGGGTGAAGGTAGTAACGAGGCCCATCACCATGCCGGCGAGAACACCTCGCCAGGAGAGGCGGTGGGACAGACGGTCTGCGTTCAAAGTCATGAGGGGCATGGTAGGGGGCCGTGAGAACGGGACAGCCGATCCATAAGCGCCGTCCAAGGGACTCTGAACGGAACGCCAGCAGTCGTCTCATACGGACTCCGGTGGAACAGTTTGCAAAACCGTTCCATCCGAGCGGATGCGAGTGGGAGCAAAGCGGGTTCCGGGCGTGGAGTTGGCAACCTGGTGTCGTTCCGGGTTGTCAACGAAACAGACGGAATCCATCTCATACGAAAGGATGCCGGTCTGGTGCTGCACTGCGGCGAGATGAGAGGTTCACGCTCAGCCGTTCAGGCGGGGCTCACGGGCCCGCGACCGGCAGCGGCGAGACTGCCGTATGAGAAGCTACACTGTCCGGCCCGCGCCCGGTCTGCTGTCAGCCTGCGGCGGCGCATGACGGCCCACCGATTCTGGGTGCTCCTCACGGCCGCCTACGCCACGCGCTTCCTGCGCCTCCCGGTCGGCGGCTGGCGCGCTACCGACCTGCGGGACGGGGTCGGCCCGGTCACGCGCCGCACGTACTGGGTGGACCTCGCTGGGCCTGCCCGGGCCATGACGGACGTGGTGGACAGCGCCCTGCAACACCTGCCCGCCCGCCTCCCGAAACCCCTGGCCTGGTTCCGGCGGGTTCGGCCCGGCCCGGGACGGACGGTGGTCGGCGATCAGTTCACCATCCTGATGCTCGGGGTGCGCCGCGCGCGGGTGCAGGTGACGGGCGTCCGCTCCGGCTGCTTCCGCCTGGAAACCCTGAAACAGCACTCCGAGTCCGGCTGGATCGAGTTTCACGCCGAGCTGCTGGGAGAAGACCGCTACCGCCTGCAGGTGGTGTCGCAGGTGCGGGCCAGCAGCTGGTTCGACCGGCTGGCGTACCTGCTGGGCGTGGGCATCCTGCAACGCCTGACGTGGGAGGCGGGCCTGCGCCGCATCCTGCGTTCCAGCGGTGGCCGCAAGGTCAGTCACGGCACCACCACGGCAGAGTGGCCCTGAGCGCGTCACACCGGGCAGACCGGGCGGGGCCCCCTCTTGACCCTGACACCAGTGTCAGGGTCTAGCCTGCTGGCATGCGAATCGGCGAACTCGCAAACCTCACCGGCAGCAGCGTCCGCGCCCTGCGGCACTACGACCGGATGGGTGTCCTCAGCAGCGCCCGCCAGGACAACGGCTACCGCACCTTCACGCCGGAAGACGTGGGCCGCGTGCGCCTGATCCGCATGTTCCTGTCGGTCGGCTTCACCCTCGACGAGATCCGCCAGTACGCCCCGTGCTGGCAGGGCGACCTGAAGCCCGGCGATCCCGTTCCGGGTGTCGCGGCCGCCGACTTTTACCGCCGCAAACTCGCGGAGATCGACGGGCAGCTGCGCGACCTGCACGTCATCCGCGACCGCCTGACCGCGCAGCTGAGTGACCTCGAACGCTCCGGCACGACCTGCGCCGCCCCACTCCCGGAGGATCCACATGAACCTGACCCTCGTCCGTAACGCCACCCTGCGCCTGAACATTGCCGGGCAGACGGTCCTGATCGACCCGATGCTCGGCGGGCGGCACACCCTGCCGTCGTTCGCGGGCATCGAGGCCAATCCCACCGTGCCCCTGCCCATGACGCCCGACGCGGTGCTGGACGGCATGACCCTGCTGGTCGTGTCGCACCTCCACCCGGATCACCTGGACCCGGCGGCCATCGCGGCCCTCCCGAAGGACCTGCCGCTGCTGTGCCAGCCGGGCGACGAGGCCACCCTGCAAGGGCACGGCTTCCAGAACGTCACGCCGCTTCAAGGCACGGTCAGCGTGGCTGGCCTGACCTTCACCCGCACGGACGGCGAGCACGGCAGCGGCGAGATCCTCACGCAGATGGGGGCCGCGATGGGCTTCGTCCTGCGCGCCCCCGGCGAACCCACCCTGTACTGGGCGGGCGACACCGTCCTGATCCCGGCCGTTCGGGACACCATCGCGCGGGAGCAGCCGGCCGTGATCGTCACCCACTCGGGCGGCGCGGCGCTGGGCGGCACGCTGCTGATCATGGACGCCGCGCAGACGGTGGACGTGCTGCGCGCCGCCCCAGACGCGACGGTCGTGGCCGTGCACCTGGAAAGCCTCGACCACTGCTTCACTTCCCGCAACGCCCTCCGGGAAGCGGCGCAGGAGGCCGGAGTCGCGGCGCGCCTGCTCGTCCCGCAGGACGGGGAGACCCTGACCCTGAACTGATACGGGTTCCGTTGATGAAACAGACGGAACCCGTACAGCTCCCACTTGCTCTGCGGCGCCGCTCTGCGAGTCCGCCCGGATGGCAATGGTTTTACAATCCTTTCAGCCGGAGTTCGCATGAGTGACCCGCACCTCCCCTGGCACGTTCATCGTCTGTGCGGCGGGACTTGTGGTGGGCTTCACGCAGCGCCGCCCGCGCGGCGCCGGGCGGCACACTGCGGGCATGAGAATCCCGAAACGACTGCTGCTGACCGCTGCCGTGGGGGCTGTCGCCGCCCGCCGCGCCTTCCGTGCGCCGTACGACCTGACGGGCCGCGCGGCGCTGATCACCGGCGGGTCGCGCGGGCTGGGGCTGGCCCTGGCCCGCGAACTACTGGACCGGGGGGCGCGCGTGACCCTGATGGCCCGCTCGGCCGGGGACCTGGAGCGCGCGCAGGCCAGTCTGAACGCGGGCGAGCGGGTGCAGGTGGTGGCGGGTGACGTGACCGTCACGGCCGACATCGAGCGGGCCGTCGAGCAGACCGTGCGGGCGCACGGGCGGCTGGACGTGCTGGTGAACAACGCGGGGCTGATTCAGGTGGGTCCCCTGGCGGACATGACCGAGGAGGACTTCCGGGAGATTCTGGAAGTGAACGCCCTGGCGCCGCTGCGCCTGACGCTCGCCGCGCGTCCGCACCTGCGGGGCGGGGGGCGCGTGCTGATCGTGTCGTCGGTGGGTGGGAGGGTGGCGGTGCCGCACCTGGCGCCGTACTCGGTGAGCAAGTTCGCTTCGGCGGGGCTGGGGCAGGCGCTGCGGACGGAACTGGCGCGGGAGGGCATCACGGTCACGACGGTCCTGCCGGGCCTGATGCGGACCGGGAGTCCCATGAACGCCAGCGTGAAGGGCCGCCACGCGCAGGAGTACGCGTGGTTCGCCACGGCGGACAGTCTGCCGGTGGTGTCGCTGGACGCGCGGGAGGCGGCGCGGCGCATCGTGGATGCCCTGGTGCGCGGGGACGCGGAGACCATGGTGGGCGGCCCGGCGTGGCTGCTGCGGGTAGCGCAGGCGCTGGCACCGCAGCTCACGGCGGACCTGATGGGCCTGACCAATCGCCTACTGCCCGCCCCGGCCGGTTCCACTGTTACGCGGGTGGGACGTGAGGTGGAGGGCACGGTCACTCAGCGGAATCCCATCAAGCGCGCGGCCGAGGTGGAGTTCAACCAGCTCGGAGCGCACCGGGAAGGGACGCCGGGCGACCTGAAGTGATCCTTGAGAAGATAGTCACACAGTAACCGGTTCCGCAAAGAGCCCGCGTGAGGCGGAGTTGACTGATGCGGATTCCGTCTGCTTCGACTTCCTTGCGCACTCCATTCCATCCGTTTTCTTTCCCCGTACGCCCGCTGGCGTGCGCCGCTGGAGGTTCCCCATGAGCGCAGACCGACCCACCACGAACCCGACCGACCCGGCCGCCCTGCCGGATGCGGCGCCGGAGGCCGACCTGACAGAGACCGGCACTGCGCACCTGCCCACGCTGGAGCGCTCCGTGATGGGCAGCGTCGGCGTGGCGCTGATGGGCGCCGGCCTGCGCAGCGCCCGCCCCTTCCAGAAACTCGTGCTGGGGGGCGTGGGGGCCGGCCTGACCGCGATGGCCGCCACCGGCCGTAACCCCATCGCGGCCGCCCTGAAGATCCGGCAGACCGGGCAGGGCGAGGTGCTCGTGCGTGACGCCGTCACGGTCGGGAAGCCCGCAGACGTCCTGTACGGCGTGTGGCGGGACCTGGCGGGCCTGCCGCGCCTGATGACGCACCTGCAATCGGTCGAGGTGCTGGACGACACGCGGTCCCGCTGGACGGTCAGGGCGCCCACCGGCACGGTCAGCTGGGACGCGCAGATCACGGCGGACGAACCGGGCCGCCGCCTCGCGTGGGCGTCCCTGCCGGGCGCGGCCATCGAGAACCACGGCGAGGTCGTGTTCCGCGAGGCGCCTGGTGACCGGGGCACGGAAGTCGTGGTGCGCCTCGCCTACCGCCCGCCGGGTGGAACGGTCGGCGCGGTCGCCGCGCGCCTGTTCGGGGAGGAACCCGCGCAGCAACTGCGCGACGACCTGATGCGCTTCAAACGGGAGCAGGAACTGGGCTTCGCGCCCACTACAGAGGGCCAGAGCAGCGGCCGCGCCGCCCACGGGGGTCAGGCGTGAAGGCCATCGTCTGGCAGGGCACGAACAGCGTCGGCGTGGAAACCGTGCCGGACCCCACGCTGCTGCTGCCCACGGACGCCATCGTGCGGGTCACGTCCACCGCGATCTGCGGGTCGGACCTGCACCTGCTCGACGGCGTGATCCCCAGCATGGAGAAGGGCGACATCCTCGGGCACGAGTTCATGGGGGAGGTCGTGGAAGTCGGGCGGGACGTCCGCAAGTTGAAGGTCGGCGACCGGGTGGTCGTGCCGTTCAACATCGCCTGCGGCGCGTGCGATCCGTGCCGGCGGGGCCTGTTCAGCGCGTGCGACAACTCCAACCCGAACCACCGCATGGCCGAGGCCCTGTACGGCGGGGTCAGTGGCGGCGGCCTGTTCGGGTACTCGCACATGTACGGCGGGTACGCGGGCGGGCAGGCGCAGTACGTGCGCGTTCCCTTCGCGGACGTCGGGCCCTACAGGATCGAGTCGGACCTGCGCGACGAGCAGGTGCTGTTCCTCACGGACATCTTCCCCACCGGGTACCAGGCGGCCGAGAACTGCGGCATCGTTCCCGGCCGGGACGTGGTCGCCGTGTTCGGCGCGGGCCCCGTCGGGCAGTTCGCGGCGCGCAGCGCGCAGATGCTGGGCGCCGCGAACGTCATCGTGATCGACCGGGTTCCCGAACGGCTCGCCATGGCCGCCGCGGCCGGGTGTCAGGTCATCAACTACGAGCAGGAGGACGTGCTGATCGCGCTGCGCGAAGCGACCGGCGGGCGCGGCCCGGACCACGTGATCGACGCCGTCGGCATGGAAGCCCACGGACACGGCCCCGGCGCGCTGGTCGACACGGCCAAGCAGCGCCTGAAACTCAGCTTCGACCGCATCACCGCTCTGCGCTGGGCCCTGCTCAGCTGCGCCAAGGGCGGCACGGTCAGCCTGCCCGGCGTGTACGGCGGCCTGATCGACAAGGTCCCCATGGGCGCCGCGTTCGCCAAGGGCCTGACCTTCAAGATGGGGCAGACGCACACGCACCGCCACATCGGGCCGCTGCTCTCCCGCATCGAAGCAGGTGAAATCGACCCGAGCTTCGTGATCACGCACCGCGCCTCACTGGACCAGGCCCCGGACCTGTACAGGACCTTCCGCGACAAACACGACGGCTGCGTTAAGGTCGTCCTCAACCCCTGGGCGTAAGCCGGGTGGTTCGCCTGAGTTCTTGCGGGGAAGTCTCGCGGATCGCAGCCTGTATGCACTCGACAGGCCCATCAGTGTCCGCCCAGTGCATACAGGCGCAGCCTTTCAGGGCTCCCTCTGTCCGGAATGCGGGAGCCTCGGGAGCCGGGGCGGGTGCCGGGCGTAGACGGCGCGGTGTCGTTCCGGATCGTCACGGACAGACGGCGCTCCATCGTCCGTTCGCGGACAGCGGCTCCAACTGAGCCTGTCACCGCCAGCGGTTCCAGAACCGCGTCTGGAACTGCCCTTCGAGAAGCCTCATCTCTCGGTGAGGCTTCAGGCTGTTGCGGCAGCAGCTCCCGAAAGGGGAAACTGCGTGACTGGATCAGGCCGCAGTCACGGGTTGCAGCGGACGGTGCCCTGGGTGCCCGGTTGGCCGAGTGTCACGCGGCACTGTTCCCCGTTTTCCAGAATGAGTTCCGCCGTCGTCGCGGCCGGCTGATCGGGAATCAGGGCGGTGCCGAATCCGTCCAGTGTGAATTCCTGCCCGTCCGGCAGGCGAACGGTGCCGTAGGTCGCTTCTGCTCCGGCGAACGTCAGGAACTGGAGGACCTGGGACCGCTGGAAGTTTCCTCGCCAGTTCACCCGTACCGCTCCGGCCTCCAGTGTGCCGAGTTGCAGCTTGGCTTCCCGCACGGTGATCTCGATGGGGAGCGTGGCGGTGTCCACCTGAATCTCTGCCTCTTCTCCGGGAGAGACCGCGAGTACCAGCGACCCGTTGGCGTCCGTTCGGCCCTGCAGGACTCCCGAGACGAAGATGGGCAGGTTGGGAACTCCGGTTTCCAGCAGGACAGATACCGTCCCTCCGCGCACCGAGCGGGCGTACGCGCGGCCCTGCGTGAACGCGGCGGCCCCCGCCACGTTCAGGGCCACCTGTCCGTCCGATCCTGCTCCGATCTTCACGTCCGTGACGCCCTGCCGTTCGTACTCGCCGTACAGCAGGCCCGCACCGTAGGTCAGGGTGGCCCGCTGGCCCGGCGTGGGAGTGAAGGTCGTGGTGGCACGCACGGAGGGCGCGCCCGTGCCCCCGGCGGCACTCACGACGGAACTCCACTGCGAGTCCGGTCTGTACCCGAGCGTCAGACTGAACTGCCGGGAGCGTTCACCGACGCGCGCGGCGGCGCTGACGCGGATCTGTTCGGTCAGGTCGCCGCTGGCCTGCACCCGGCCGAACCAGCCGTCCTGCGCGCCACTGAATCCCACACCCGCCGAGGTGGCAATGCCGCTGAGGGTGGAGGCGACGTTCACTTCTCCCGTGCCTGCGCGGGCGTTCTGAAGTGGGATCTGTGCCCTGATCCCCAGGCCCACCTGATCGTTCAGCCGGGTGCTGAAGGCCGCTGAGAGCGACGTGCCGGGTACGCCCACGTTCCGGGAGAGGCCCACGTTCAACTCGTGGTTCTCACCGGCGGTCGTGACGACCAGAGCGCCACTGGTCTCACCTCCTTTCACGCTGGCCTGCCCGCTGACCATCACGGCGGAAGACAGCCCGTACGCGGCCTGGGCTGCCGCGTAAGGCGCAGCGCCCAGCGCGCCCGCTTCCACGGTCGCCCGGGTCGTGCCGGGCGGCAGGAGGGCCGCCGGGAACCGGTAATCGGCCGACACTTCGCGCCGCCCGGCGGCGTCCTCCACAGTGGCCACAATGCTGCCGGAACTTCCGGCAAGCGGCACCTGCTGGAACAGGACGCGGCCCGCACCGAGGGTCCAGCGGCCCAGTCGCTTCCCGCCGGAGGTCAGGGTCACGGTACCCGGCAACGGCAGGTTCACCGTGAATTCCGTGAGGCGCGCCGCGCGGATCTCGCCCGTCGCCTGAACGCCACTCAGCAGTTCCTGCCCGCCAGTCAGGCGCGGCGGTACGTTCCAGCCGACCTGCACGTGAGAATCCCGGTCCAGCTGATAGCGCGCCGACGCGGACGGCGTGACCTGCACGGCCCGTACCGACGACCCGCTTTCCGTGACACCCACCCGGGCACTGACCGGACCCTGCGTGAACGCACCTTCCAGCCGGGCCCGCTGCTCGAGGACGCCCGCGCCGGACCGGTACAGGTCCAAGCCGTATTCCACCGAGTACAGCGGAATGTCCGTCACGGTGTCCGGAGCGGCCACTTCAGGCGGCGTTCCGACGTTCACCACGTAGTCCGGCAGCAGCTTCAGCTGCGGCTCGAACGTGACGGACAGTTGCTCCGGGTCGAACGTGGCGCCCAGCGCGGCACTCAGCCGCGTGAAGGCCAGACTGTCGCACACGGCGCGTTCCTCACCGTACCGTTCCTCGCCGGGTTTCAGGGCGTCGATCTGCACCCACACCTGACCGGCCGGCCGGCGAACCAGGAACGTCCCCCGGTTCACGCCGCCCACGCGCACATCCGCCAGTTCCTCCGGAGCGTCGCAGACGGAAGAGACCTGCTGCGCTCCCGCCGAGGCACTCAGAACGGCCAGAAACGCCGTGAGAACCGCACACCGCCTCACGAACAGCCGCTCGGGCCGCTCACTTCGCATCGACCATCAACCTCACGGGCTTCTGATTCAGGTCCGTTGCCGTGAACTCCAGCGTCGCGGCGTTCTGCGCCTCCGCCGGCAGCGGCACCTGCATCGTGGCACCACTCAGCACGTACTGCGCGCCCAGATCGAACGCCTGCCCGCCCGCCGTGACGCGGATGTTCCGGAACACGCCGTACCCATCCCCACTGTTGCGCAGCACCAGCGCCCGGGGCGCACCCGCCGGGGACAGCGTCACGCTGATCTGCGGTTTCGCGGCGGGACGCTCCACGAACAGCGGCAGGCTGAACACGTACCGGGGCGTGATGGTCGCCCCCGTGGTCCCCGACGCCCCGGACGGCGCGGCCGTCACCTTCTGCCGCAGAATCAACCGGTACGTGACCGACGCCGACGTCGGCGTCTGCCGCAACGCCACGCGCACCACCTGACTACGGCCCGCCGCGACCGTGAACGACCCCGGACTGACCACCGCGTCCCGGGTGGGCACCAGCACTTCCTGCCCGTCCCGCTGCGTCCACGCCACCACTTCCGCCGTGAACGCCGCTTCGTCCGTGTCCGTGTTCGTGACGGTCGTGGACGTCGTCAGACCCTGCGCCGGGTTCAGGTTCAGCAGGACCGGACTCATCACGAACCTCGCCGCGTCAACCTGCCCGGCGAGCAACACACCCATCAACAACGCAACTCTTCTCAAATTTGACATGATCATCCTTAGGTCTGCGGCGGTGAACGCCTGAAAAAAGCTTCCTCTGTTAATGAGCAACCCGGACAGGACGCGGCCCGCCCGGGTTCAAAAAATGACGGTCAACGTCAGGTCGTCCGTGTACTCTCCCGTCACCGCGCCCCACTGCCCCGCCGGGACCGTCACGGGAAGGGTCAGCGTCCCCCCCACCACCCGCAGGGCCGCCGCGTTCGGAATCACGTACGCCAGCGAGGACGCCCCGAACCGCATGACGCCCAGGAACCGGCCCGTACTCACCTCGACCCTGCCGCCAGCACTACTGAGTTCCACACCACTAACGGACTCGCCACTGGCGCACGTAACGGGCACCTGCAACGACACCCGCCAGTCCTGCGCGTACTGGTAAGCTCCGACGCTTCCCGCGACCGGCGCGCCGAACACGCACGACGCCTGGACGGCCCCGCACAGGCAGGCGATCAGCGCCCCACTCCTGACCCAGTGGCCCGCAGCAGCCCGTCCAGGCACGATTAGAACTCCACCGTGAAATCAACCGTGCCGGTATAGAACCCGGTCGGCGCACCGAACTGCGCCTGCTGGGGGTAACCCGCGAAAATGTTCGACGGGTACCTCACGGCGCCCTTGAAAGGGCCATTGGCTTGGATGTTACTGCTAACAGGCGAGTACCAGACCAGCGTATTGAGAGTCGGATTGCCCGGAGTGCCATCCAACGTCAGGGGCACCGTGATGGCCGTCCCTCTCGCAGTGGCAGCGGCACTCCCACCGATGCGGCGGCCTGTCAATGACGTGCCCGCGTTGCAGAACACGCTTACACCCACCGAATCGGCACTATCACTGTATCCGCTAGCCAGGGCCGCCTCGTAATCGCTCATATTAATTTCGGAATTACTGTTGCCCGTACTAAACTGACAGGCCGACTGGGTTGCCGCATTGACGGTAACTGTGTTGGTCGTGGTGGCCGCAGTGGCATTCGCGCTCCAGAGACTGGGCAGCACTATTGCAATGATCATCCGATGGAGTTTCACTTATCTTCCTCTATGAACGGGAAAGAACTATTCAACAGAGACAACTCAGTCAGTTGCATGATGACAGCAATATGACTCACTGCACCAGCGTCAAGTCGTCCATCCACCATTGTGGCGAAGAACTCGTGACACGTTTGACCCCTCTCCAGTTCAAGGCAAGTGTGGCGTAGCCCTGGTTATAGGTGTTGCTGAAAGTAATCTGACCAATAACCTGATCGCTGTTATCTATTGCCGTCAGAGTGACGGGCGAACCATCCGAAGCAACAGTCATAGATTTAAGATTAAATGTGCTTCCGTCTACTTTTCCTATGGTTCCTCCACCCGAAAAGTAGATACCAGTACGACCCTGTGGTAAATAAATGCTATTGTCAAGAACAAGAGTTGGAGCTCCTAGCGCGAAGCCTTTGTAAATATAGGGAGAGCCAACAAACGCAGCATTCCCCACTCCAATACCTGCGCCTACATCCTCAAAGTCTATTCCGGAATCCGAGACGACTGCCGTGAAATTTACAGTCTTTATGTCATTTCCACAGATGAGTCTAATGGCGTACGTGCCGCTATTGACGTACTCATGATTCTGGGTCTGGTTACTCAGCGAGCTGGGCGTTGGCGTTGTCACTGTGCTAATAGATCCATCGCCCCATTCAATACTGCAGGGAGTGCTTTGCGGATAGGTAGTCTTAAAGTAAGCACGAGCCGTGCTACTGGTCACCTTCAAGACATTTAAATAGGATTTAGGAGCAGAAACAATTTGACTCGTCACCGCGCTACTCAATCCAAGACGCTGAATATCCAATTGAACCCGCGCTTCAAATTCAGTAACGAATGACGAAATCTTAAGACGATCTGGCGAGTAGGCGGACACAGGAGCAGAAGGCACCTGACCACATGAAGCAAGAACGATTGATACTCCCAACAAAAAAGACAACTTTTTCATAACTTCTCCTGAAAGTAAGGCGATTAAGTACTTGGTAATCAGCTCAATCGTCAACGGTTGTACTGTAGAAAACTATTTGGTGCTGGCCTCGGTAGGTGTACAGAGTGGAGTTACCAGCCGATGTAGTAGTCAACGACAGCGCTGTACGAACCGTTCGGGGCTGTCCACTGCTGCGCCGCTGCCGTCGCCGTCAGGCCGTAGGTGTAGCGGCTGCCGTCAGCAGGGTTGCTGGGGACCAGCGTGGGGTCGATGTCGGTGGTGAGCACCACGTTCAGTTTGTTGGCGCCGTTCATCAGATCGATGCTGCCGTTGGCATTCCACTGGGTGTCGTCCCAGTAGCCCAGGAACGGGCTGGAGTCCAGGTTGCAGCGCACGCTGACCTTGCCGGAACCGGTGGCGGCCGTCGAGGTGGCTGCCTGGTAGTTGAACAGGATCTGGTCGGCCGCTGTGATTTCGCAGGCATCCGTCACGGTGGCGTTCACGGCGACCGGGGCGTTGGCGGGGCTGGCAGCCACCGCTCCGCTCAGCAGGGTGGCGGCCAGGAGGAAGGGAACTGTATTCAGGTGCATGGCACTCCTTGGTTGCAGCAGAAGAAGGATGAACCGGTCAGGATTCGGCCGGTTCATCCGGTGTCGGGTCAGAACGTGACGTTAACGTTGACGATGCCGGTGTAATCGGTGGCGGTCGGCGCGCCCCACTGACCAGCCACGGCGCTGGGTGCAACGGTGTAGACGTATTTGTCGGCGCCGGCGAAGGTGCCGGTTCCCGCTCCGGGGGTTGCAACGCTCGTCAGGGTGTAGCTGGCGTTCAGGGACTTGCTTTTGCTGGCGCTGGTGAGGATCAGGGAAGCGTTGGCAGCCGTGTTCAGCGTGATGGTCGTGCCGGAGTTGCAGTACAGGGTGGCACTACCGGACATCGCGCTGGCCGATCCGGTGATGGCGTCGTAGCTGAAGCTGGCGCTGCCGGTTGCCGCGCTGTCGAACATGCAGGAGCTCAGGACGGTGGCGTTCACGGTGATGGGCGCGCTGGCCGTGCCCGCCAGGGCGGTGGAGGTGAAGAGGGCAGTGGCCAGACCGAGAGCAACGATTTTTTTCATGAGTTCTCCTGTGGCGTGTGCCCCTATGAGAGCAGCGCCTGGTATCGGTGATCTGTCTTCCGATGGGGCCACACTAAGGGGCGGGGCGTTAACGAAGCGTTAAGTGGGAATTTTGTAAGATCTCGTCTCCCCATGCCGGTACAACTGAAGCCTGGAAACAGTGACTGATGCAGCTTCTTCGCAGCTGATGGGCGGCGAGACCCTGGTTATCGCGGCGGAAAGTGGGCAGCTGTGGCCATATGGCCACACGACATGTCCAGATAGACATGAGAAACCGCCACAGGTTTTCTAAGGTTGGTGAGGGGGTCCTCACGCCATGCCTGACACTTTCATCAATGCCTGTTCCCTTCAGACACTGGGCGGTCTGAGTCTGGGCACGGTTCAGGAACCGAAACCGCTGCTGCTGCTGGCCTACCTGCTGATCGAGGGAGCCACGCCGCGTGACCGGCTTGCTCAGCTGTTGTGGGCGGGTACAGCCGATCCGAAGAACAACCTGCGTGTCAGCCTGTGCAAACTCAGGGGCTGGGGCGTGACCGTCACCACGGACGGGGAGTATCTGAGTGCCGAGCATCCGAGCGATCATCTGGCTGGCGAGGCCTCTGGTCCTGGCGCCGAGTTCCTATGGGGCGTGGACTTGTCTGGCGTGAGTCCCGAGCTGGAGGACTGGGTATTCACTCGTCGTGAAGGGCTGGCCGCCCAGGCGCAGGAGGCCCTGCTGCGCGAGGCGGCGCGCGTTACGGATCGGGAGGAGCTGCTGGGCCGGGCGTGGTGCGTGCCGGGGGCGCCCCTGCCGTCGGCGGGTACGCTGGCGCGGTTCCTGTCGCTGTGCCGTGCCGGGACGGCGCTTCACGGGTCGCTGAGCGCGGAACTGGCAGAACTGTGGGACGGAACCCTGCCCACGCAAGAGCCACTGGCTCAGGCGCTGCTGGCCGGCTGGCTGGAAGGTGGCGCGACGTGGCTGGCCGGTGACGCGGCGAAGTGGCAACGGCCCATGGGCAGCGTGCAGGCACTGCTGGAAGCTGACGGGCAGAGCGTCCTGAGTCTGCACGTGCCGCCCGGAATGGCGGCGCAGGCGTACGCGCACGAGCTAGGCACTCAGGTGGCGCGAGCCTGTCAGGACGGCCCGGCGCAGGCACTGACCGTCGTACTGCGCGGAGAGGCAGACACCCTGAACAGCGCGGCGCTGGCGGAGGCACTGACAGGCTGGCTGGACGTCCGGTTCGTCGTGCTGGGTGGCGCACCTGCAGCCGGTGTGGGCCTGGGCCTCACGCTTCACGCCCCGGCCCTGCGTGGCGGCCGTCCTGCCGGGAGCCCCCATGCGACCCGCGCATCCCGTCCAGCGGCGCATGCCCGGACGCGCCCCGCCGGGAGGCGGCACAGGGACGCAGGTGGCGACGTGACCGGTCACGCGCACAGTGTCCGGCACGCGCAGAAGCCACGGCACGCCCACGGTGCCACTGGACCCCCGCCGCGTTCCTCATCGAACCGCGTGTCTATGCGCGGTCCCGACTCGCCCGGACTCTACACTCTGGGCCTGATGCCCCCCTCCCCCACCCGCCCGAGTACGGAACGCTTTCCTGCTCAGCTCAGGAAAGGATCACCTGATGGACACGATTGACCGCCCTATCCGCCTGCAACTGGTCGAGGATCACGACCTGACCCGCTTTGGCCTGCGCATGCTGCTGTCCGCACAGCCGGACTTTCAGGTCACCGCTGAGGCCCGCACCGCCGAGGAGGGTCTCGAGGGGCTCGCGCGGTTCGAGGTGGACGTCGTCCTGATGGACATCAACCTGCCCGGCATGGACGGCATTCACGCGGCGCAGGAGGTGCGCCGGGTCCGGCCGGACGCGCAGGTGGTGATGTTCACGGCGTCCAACCGGCGCGATCAGCTGTTCGCGGCGCTCGCGTCGGGGGCGGTGGCGTACTGCCTGAAGTCCGCGCCGCCGGAGGTGATGTTCCAGGCGATCCGTTCGGCCGCGTCGGGCGCGGTGTTCTTCGATCCGGAAAGTGCGCGGCACCTGCTGCACACCGTGCAGGGCAGCGCGCCCCTGGCCCCCCTAACCGAGCGGGACATGGCCATCCTGCGGCTCGTGGCGGACGGCAACGCGAACAAGGACATTGCCGCTGCGCTGGGCATCAGTGTCGGCTTGGTGAAAAAGCACATCGGTGAGATCCTGGAGAAACTCCAGGCCACGGACCGCACCCAGGCGGCCATCAAGGCCTTCCGGGCGGGCCTGATCTGATGCGGCGCGCGCCACCCGCCACCAGCGACCTGCTGCGCCTGCTCGACCAGCCCGAGCAGGCACCCATCGCGCGGGCCACGCTGATCACGGTGGTGGTCGTGGTGATCGTGGACGCCCTGACCCCCACCTCGTTGCCGATGGCGGTAGGGCTCGCGCCACTGCCGTTCGCGTCTCTGATCGGGCGCTCCGAGCGGCTCACGTCGCGCCTGACGGCGCTGTCCGTGCTCGGCAGCGCCGCCGCCGGTACGCTGGACGTGCTGCGCAGCGGCCTGGACCCGCAGGTAATCCTGATGCGTCTGGGCGTCACGCTCCTTGTCCTGCTGGCGGGCATCTGGGCGACGTGGCAGGCGCGGCAGGGGACCGTCACGCGCGCCGAACCGATGACGTTACCTGTTCTGGAGGGCGACGTACTGCCAGCCGAGCGGGCCGCGCAGATGCTGGCGTACCTGTCCGGGGCGCGCGGTCATCAGGTGCACCGGGTCGAGAATGCCCGCGAGTGGGCTGAACGTCAGCCACTGGCCGGTCAGATGGACCCTGGCCGGCGCCGCCTGTTCCAGCCGCCGGGCACGCGTCTGCATGAGCCGCCGGCAGCGGGACGGACCGTCTGGCAGACCGCAGCGGGGCACGTGCTCGTACGTTTCGCACAACCGGGGCAGCGGGACCTGCTGGTGGAACTGACGCGCCCGAATGCGCCCACATCGTTCATCGAGGACGCCGCGCGCGTGCTGCAACTACAGCTGGAACGCGCTGCGCTGGTCAGTCAGGTGCATACGCAGCGTGAGTTGCTGCGGGACCTCGTGTACGCCTTCTCGCACGACCTGCGCACGCCCATCACCGCGAACATCCTGCATTCGGAAGCGGCGCTCGGGGGGCTGTACGGGCCGCTGTCACCGGAACTGGCGGAGTTCCTGCGGCACTCGCAACAGGGGAACCGGGACCTGTTGACCGTATCGGATCAACTGATGCTGCTGGCCGAGTACGAGAGCGGCGACCTGACCGGCGAGGCGGACGGCACCGTGGACCTGGACGGCGTGATCCGCAGCGTGATCAGTGACGTGCAGGTGCGTGGGCGCGAGCGGGGCATTCACTTCGAGCTGGACCTGCAGGCCTGTCAGGTGATCGGGCACGCGTACGACCTGCGCCGGGCCGTGCAGAACCTGCTGGAGAACGCCATGAAGTTCAGCCCGCAGGGAGTGTTCGTGAAGGTCACTCTGCGCGCGCAGGGCGCGTCGGCCGTGGTGGAGGTGATGGATCAGGGGCCGGGCGTGCCGGAGGGGCAGGTGCCGCACCTGTTCAAGCGTTTCCGGACGTCCACGCGGGGAAGCGGCACGGGCTTCGGGTTGTACCTGACGCGGCGCATCGCGGAGCGGTACGGGGGAACGGTCACGTACGCGCGGAGCGGATCGGATCACCCGTGGACGGTCTTCCAGCTGTGCCTGCCGCTGTACCTGCCGCCCGCTCCGCACTGAGGTCCGGCGTGCGGACGGCGAACAGGTCCGTGGTCGCCAGTTGCCGGAGCATCAGGGCCTCACGGGCGCGTTCCACGTACCGCTGCCGGTACCATGCGAGGCACAGGATGGCCAGCAGGACCGAGAACACGCCCCCCTGCGTGCGCACCATGGCGCCCAGGTACGGCCTGAACACGTCGAAATTCAGCGTCCAGGGCAACGCCACGCACACCAGGTACAGCGTCACGACCAGCCACGCGGCGCGCTGGACGGGCACAAGCAGCAGGATCACGCAGGCGTTCAGGACCAGCGTCCAGTACGACGCGCTGCCCACGAACGACGGCGAGTCCGGCAGGGTCGGCTGCAACGCGAACGACAGGTTGTGCAGGAGGGCCAGCGCCACCTGCACCACCACTGCGATCCGCTCGGCGAGGCGGCTGTACCCGCCCAGCAGGTTCCACAGCAGCGCGCCCAGCATCACGGGCGCCATGACCGGGTACAGGTAGATGACGTACGGTTCCCGCACCGGTTGCGTGAGTTGCACGGCGTACGTGGCGGTAAACCCGACCAGGGGCGACAGGATCAGCAACACGAGAATCCAGCGTTTCTCCTCGAAGGACCGCCGTTCATCTCCGGTGATGTGCAGCAGGTGCAGGTCGTGTGTGCGTGGATCCACACCCGCAGTCTAGAACAGCTTGCAGGAGCGGAAAGAGAGAATGACGTCTGCCGGCAGAGTCGAGCCCGGCTCCGCAGTTCCACGCTTCCGCCACCGTCCCTCCACAGGTGATCCGTCCGCAGGTGCGGCAGCGGGCGATCCGACCGGGTGACACAATGGGCACAGCATGAACAGGTGTCCCAGCTGGTGGCCGGAAGGGGCCACCCGAACAAAGCGTGTGCTCCAGCGGACCGAGGATCCGGCGTGACAGCGTGACAGGCGTGCGCGCCGACCTGCTGCCCGCAGCTTCTGCCGGGCCGGATGAACAGCAACTGGCTGCGTTCCGCGCCCTGTCGTGGCAGCGGGATGAGGCAGCCGCGCACCTCGCCGGGTGCCGGGAAGCCCTGGTCGCCTGGGCGGGCCCGGACGTGGCGTTCGCCGGCCTGTTGCTGCTGAATTCCGTTGAGTTGCCCGGCGCGGTCGCGGCGGCTGTCTGGAAGCAGCAGGATGCAGAGAACCGCGCCCTGTACATGCAGCAGGAACTGACGCGCCGGCAGGAGAAACGGGCGCAGCGGACGGCGGACCTCGCGGTCGTCACGGCGCAACGCACTGCTCACGAGCAGGAGTCGGGGTACGTGAAGGCGCTGGCAGCCTTGCAGCCGAGCGCCGATCAGCTCAATACCGTGCGTACGCGGCTCGCGCAGGCGCTGACCCGACTGGCGGGCCTGCAGGGGCGCGGCCTCGCCACCCTGTGGAGCGCCGTGTCCGGACAGGCCAGCGCCCTGCAGCGGGAGGTGGATCAGGCCCGCCAGGATGAGGTGAGCGCCCTGCAGGCATACGAAACCCGCGCCCGTCAGCTGGGCGTGCAGCCGGTGCCGGACGCGGCGGGCGTGGCTGGTCAGGTCGCGCGGGAACAGAGCCGCCTCAATGAGCAGGGGCGGGAACTGGCCCGGCAGCACCACGCCATCCTGAGTGAGCTGTCGGCACTGGACGACCAGGACGAGGGGACACGCGCCAGGATCCGGACGCTGCGCCAGCGGGCAGCCTCTGCCTGGGAGACCGCGCAGCAGGTTCACGCGCTGCCCGCCTGGGACCGCTGGGTGGACCTCTGGGGCCGCCGGGAGGACGCGCGTCCCCTCTGGGAACGGCACGCGGACGCGGAACGTCAGTTGGAGGACGCCATGGGCGCCCTGGAGGGTCACCTGGCGACGTTCCCGGCACACCTGCGTGACCCGGTGGACGTGAAGCGGCAGCTCGGCGCGCTCGGGGAGGCCGCCCGTACCCGGCGGCAGGCGGCGCGCGAGCAGGTCGAACGGCACGCGTGGCGCGCCGCGCTCCTGTGGACGTTACAGGGGCGGGCCGGGGCGCTTGAAACGGCCCGGATTCACGAGGCCCGCCTTCACGAGGAGCAGGAGCGGCAGCGCGCCGTGGAAGCGGAGCGGATTCAGGAGGCGCAGCGGATTCAGGAAGCACAGGCGGCTCGCCGGCACGAGGGTCGCCTCACCTTCCTGGACGCCCTGCAGGAGAGACGGGCGGCCCTGACGGCGGTGCAGCGGCACGCGGAGGCAGCGGACCGCGTAAGGCAGGCCGGGGCGCAGGTCCTCGCGCTGGGATCAGCTCAGGAGGAACGTGGCGCGGCGGGCGGAGCAGCGGTGAGCGCTGCGTCGCCTGCGCCAGTGACCGCGCCAGTGGCAGCTCCTCACGTTCCGGCGCCTCAGCCGCGGGAAGCCTCGCCGGTCGCCGCTGCTCCGGTGCGCCTTGAAGGCACACAACTGGCGGACGCGAAGGCGCTGCTGGTCCGGCATGCGGGCGCGGCGGCGCAGGCGGCCATGTGCCTTGAGGCACTCGTGGAGTGGGCCGGGGCCGGAGTGGACGCCCCGCGGCTCGCGGAGCTGGTGACGCGTCCACTCCCGGCCGGGATGCAGGATCTCGTCGCGGCCTGGAACGCCCGGCCCGCCACGTCCTGGGGTGAGACCACACTGCCCGTCACAGGCTCAGAGGACGCGGCGGCCTGGCTGGCGTTCCGCGCCACTCTGGACGTGCCGGTCACGCTGGACACCTGGTGCCGCCTGTGGACGGCACGTGAGAAGGGAATGACGTTCTGGCGTCAGTGGCAGGGTGCGCGGGACACCATGACGGATCTCGAAGGGCAGATGACGCCGCTGTGGGCCGAGTGGCCCGCCGCGTCCCGGCAGGTCGGGGCGCTGCGTCAGGCGGTCGAGGCCGCCGGGCGTTCCGCGCTGCCTGCCGCGCCTTCACTGACGGCCGCGCAGGTGCGGCAGGTGCGGGCGCTGCTCGCCCGGTTCGACTCGGCGGGCGCCCGCGAGGTCAGGGGGCGTGCCGCGCTGGACCGCTGGGCCGGCCCTGGCCTGGACGGTGTGCGGCTCGGCCAGCTGGTCAGTGGTCCCCTGCCCGGTGAGATCACGCAGGCACTCGAGGCGTGGACGCGCAGCTCCCTGCCCGCGGATCTGAGCACGCAGACAGAAAGGGCCCAGGTGCAGGCGGCCGTGCAGGCTGAGAAGGACCGGTCGGCGGCGGTACTCGGCCCGCTGCGGGCGCTGCAGGAGCAGGCGCGGGCGGTCAGGCAGGCGGAGCATGAACTGGCGCGTGCCAGTGGGGCGGCGCTGCCGCGCGCGGAACGCCGCCTGTACGACGTCCGGCAGGCGTACGCCGCGCAGGCCGCCGCGCTGGGGTTCTCTCCGGCTCCGGCGCTCCGGCGGATCGAGACGCTGATCGAGGAGGAACTCGCGGCGTTCAACCGGCGACTGCAACCCCTGGACGCGCAGTGGAAGGCGCTCGTGAACCGGCCCGCACCCGCTTCCGCGCCCCCGGCTCTGCCCGGCGGGTGGAAGCGGGCGTGGGCGGCGGTGAGCGGCCGCCACGGGCTGCCCCTGCACCCGGACACCTGGGCGCGGTCACTGTGGCCACGCCGCGCCGAGGGCGAGCAACTCTGGGCGGAGTTGCAGGACGCCCGGCGGGAGCAGCAGGCCGCACAGGAAGACCTCACGGCCCTGTGCGCCTCCTGGCCGGCCGGAGCGCGCACGGTGGCCGCCCTGCGTCAGGCGGCGTGGCTCACTGGGATGGGCGCCCTGCCAGGCCCCACGCTGCCGGACCGCCCCGTGCCAGACAGACCGCCACGGAATCTTCCAGCACCGGCAGCCCCCGCGCGGCCCCCCGCACCCATCCCGGACGCGGCACGCGCCGCGCCCGCCAGCCCGGCCCGGTCTGCCTCCACGGGGCCGCCACTCCCCGGGCGATCGCCAGCGATGGCCCCTTCGGTGGACCAGGCGACTCCGCGATGGCCCGTTCCTCCGCGCCCGGTTCAGCCCACACCGGTCCGCCCGGCCCCAGTGGCCCGTCCGTCCGTACCGAGTGTGCCCGTACAGAACGTGGCTGCCCCGGTCCTGCGTCCGGCGCCGCTGCCTCCCGTCGCGCCGGACATGCAGACCGGCCCGGCCGTGATTCTGCCCGTCCCGCCCGCCGCACGTGGGATGACGCTGCCCCTGACCACTCCGGCGCTCAGCCTGCCCTGGCCCGTCTCTTCAGCACCCGTCCGGCCGTCTCCCGTGACGCCGCCACCCATGCCGACCACGCCGCCGCCGCGTCCCCTGGCCGGTCCCGGCCCGTCCCGGCCGGTGGTCCGGCCTGCCCCGCTCCTGCCCCCGGTGCGTGGCGTGCCGCTGCCGCCCCTCCCGGTCGCGCGGCCTTCGGCCCCGGAGCCCAGGGGGCCGCTGCCGGAGCCCGCGACCGGACGACTCACCCGGCGGCAGCGGGCCGAGCGGGAAGCGGTGCGCATCAGTGACCAGTACGACTGGGAGAAGGGCTTCCACCTCATCGCGGACGCCCTGGACCGGGACCGCTGGGGGCAGCTGCGGGAGAGCATCGAGCGGGAGATCGAGCGGGGCATGACGCCCGACGAGTTCGAACTGCTGCTGGAACTGCGCGCGTACTGGCATGATCAGACGCACTACCAGTCGCCGTACACCGCCCGGTACGACAGCCTGCCGTGGAGTCTGGGGATCGCCCTGATCCGCCGCTGCGCGGGCGTGCCGTGCCTGGACGACATGATCCTGCTGCTCGAGCGGCTCTACGAGTACGCGCAGGTGGCCTGCTCGCCACGGTCCCTGCCGGCGTTCTCGCAGCGGCTCGGGGCGATCCTCGATCAGGCGGACCCGGACGTGGACCTGGACTACTGGCTGAGCACCCGGGAGGGCCGGTGATGCTCCCGGCGATCGGGGCGTTCGTCACGGGCGTCCGGGACGGGCAGACCGGCACGGTCACCGGGCATGAGGGGGGCCGGCTGGTCGTGACGTGGCCGTCCGGGCACGTGACGCGCGTGGCCCGGGCGGACGTCCGCTGCGGCCTGAGCGCCGGGCAGGTCGTGCAGGATCAGCCGCGCAGCCTGCGCCCATCCCTCGGGGAGGGCCGCGTGCTGGACGTGCGGACCCTCGGCGGGCGGGAACAGGCCCTGGTGGAGTTCTGGGCGGCCGGGGAGCGGCAGTGGTTGCCGTGGGAGCAGCTCGTGCCCGTCTGGAGCGCCCAGTCCCTGTTCGAGCAGGGCGTGACGCCCCTGCCGGGCTTCGCGGAGCGCTTCCGGCTGCGGCACCTGGCGCTGGCGTTGCAGCACTGGCACCGCACGACGGGCGCGCTGGCGCAGGTGGACATCGACCCGCTGCCGCACCAGTTGCACCTCGTGCAGCGCATCCTGCAGAGCGGGAACCTCAACTGGCTCATCGCGGACGACGTCGGGTTGGGCAAGACGATCGAGGTGGGACTGCTGCTCGCCGCGCTGCGGGCGCGGGGCCTGCGCCGCTTCCTGCTGGTCGTCCCGGCGGGCCTGACCCGGCAGTGGCAGGCGGAACTCCGCATCCGTTTCGGGATGACCCAGGCGGTGATCTACGGGCAGGACTTCGAGATCAGCGACCCCGCCCAGTGGCCGCTGTTCGAGGTGGTGATCGCCTCCATGGACCGCCTGAAACACGAGCGGCAACTGGAACTCGTGCGGCAGTCGGGCCGCTGGGATGTGGTGGTGTTCGATGAAGCGCACCGCCTCTCCCGTAGCCTGTACGGCCTGACATACCAGACGTCCGAACGCTACAGGCTGGCCGCGACGCTGCGAACGCTGACCGAGAACGTCGTGCTGCTCAGCGGCACGCCGCACCAGGGGAATCTCGACCGCTTCGAGGCGCTGCTCGAACTGCTGCGGCCCGGCCCGGTCTGGCGGGAGCGGATCGCGCGGCTGCGCCTCGAACCGCAGCTGCTCGCGGGGCTGGTCATCCGCAACCGCAAGGCGGACGTGACCGACGCGCAGGGGAACTTCATCTTCAAGGGTAAAGTTACCCGCGCAGTCACCGCGCCGCAGAACGAGCCGGAGGAGGTGTTCGACCGGGCGCTGCGCCGCTACCTGAGGCAGGGCTACGACGCCAGCAGGGAAAACCGGAAAGCCATTGCGATCGGGTTCGTGATGACCATCTACCGCAAACTCGCCGCGTCGAGTGTGACGGCCATCCAGGGCGCCCTGGAACGCCGCCTGCTGCGCCTGCAACGCCAGGAGCAGGCGGCGGTTCAGCCAGTACCCACCCAGCCGGACGACCCGGACGACAGCAGCCCGTTCGTGGAAAGCGAGGAGCAGGTCAGCGGCACCCGCAGCGAGTTCTTCTCCGGCGAGACCGAGATGCTGCGCGGTCTGATCAGCCTCGCGCGGGAACTGCGGGCGCACGACACGAAACTGCAGGCGTTCACGCAGACCCTCATCGGCGGCATCCTGGCAGGCAACCCGGACGAGCGGGTGCTGATCTTCACCGAGTACCGCTCCACGCAGGACTACCTCGTTCAGACCCTCGAGCGGCTCGCGCCGGGCCGCGTGGACGTCATCCACGGCGGGCAGAACCTGGAGGAGCGCGCCGCGGCCATCGCTCACTTCGAGGACGCCGGGCAGTTTCTGGTGTCCACCGAGGCCGGCGGGGAGGGCTTCAACCTGCAGCGCCGCTGTCACGTCCTCGTGAACTACGACCTGCCGTGGAATCCCATGCGGCTCGTGCAGCGCGTCGGGCGCCTCTACCGATACGGGCAGGAGCGACCAGTCGTGGTGTTCAACCTCAGCGTCGCGGGCAGCCTCGACGACGAGATCCTGCGGCAGATGTACACGCGGCTCGATGCGGTCGCCGCCGACCTCGCCTCCGTCGCCGACGAGTACCGCGAGGGCCTGCAGGAAGACATCGTCGGTGAAGTCGCGAGTTTCCTCAACGTGAGCGCCATCCTGGCCGAGGCCGCCACGCACACGCCCAGCCGCACGCAGGCCCGCATCGAGGAAGCCCTTGAACGCGCCCGGCAGGCCGCGCGGCAGCAGGACGACCTGCTGCGCCACTCCAGCGGCTTCGACCCGGACGCCCTGCGCGGCGAACTCCCAGTGGGCGAGGCGCACCTGACCGCGTTCGTGGACGGGATGTTCGAGCAGCTCGGCGTGACCGTCACCCACCGCCTCCACGCAGGTCAGGTCTGGGAGATCAAGCTCCCGGAGGACCTGCAGCGCCAGTTGAACCTCAAGCAGAACCAGCGCGTCGCGTTCAACCGCCTCTCAGCCAGCAAGCACAAAGCCACGCTGCTCGACAGCCGCTCTCCCCTGCTCAGCGCCCTCCTCGAAACGGCCGGAACGTACGCTTTCAGTGGTCACGTCGCCCAGACGCCCCTCGGGGAAGGCGGCACGGCCTGCGCGACGCTGCGCTGGCAGGACGACCGCGGCCGACCCCTTAGTGAACGGTTCGTGGTTCTCCAGCGGCAGCAGGACGGTGTCACAGTCAATCCGCCGGCGTTCAGCCGGCACCTCCTGCAACCCGCCGCAGACACGCCGGGCATGCCGATGCTCACGCCCGAGGCGTGGCCGGACTTCGAACGCGCCCTGCACGACCTTCTCGCCGCCAGTGCCAGCGACGACCTGCACCCAGCCGGGTACCTCGTGACCGGCGTGGCATGGAACGCCGACTGAGACGAACTCCGTCTGTTTCCCTCACTCAACAGAACGCACAATGGATGCACCAGAAGTCCCAATTCCCGATGCCTCCATGCGTGGAACTGACCTAATCGGAGTCCGTCTCATTGAACAGGGGCAGCAGCTGAACACGCAGTTCATCGACGCGCTCGCGCAGCTGCGTGCGAGCAAGAGTTTCCACTTCCCTGCTGATGTCGTGTCACGCGGCGTCAAGCAGGGGGCCGTCCTGCTCCATCCCGGTCAGGACGTACTTTTCGGCATTCTGAGCTGCCTGCCGTTGTGCGGCCCGCCACGTCATTCCCGGTACTTCCCTACGCACCCGTAACACCGCGTGAAAGGCCTCCACCACGCACCACACCCAGTTCTCCTGCGCCTGGATCGTCCGGCAATGACAGCGTCCCAGTCCCAGGTTCTGCTTGAAGAACCGGTGAATCACCTCAATTCCCCAGCGGGCCTTCCAGGCCCGCAGCAGTGAGCGAACCGTGACGTCACCACCAAACGTGCTGAACAGGAAAAACCGTGTCCACTCCCCGTGCACCTTGCGCCACACGATCAGGACATCGAACCCACCGACCTCACGGGTGACCGACAATCGACGGACACGCCACCCGAACTCCGCGTACAGGTGGCAGCGTTCTGGAGGGAACTGCCGACTCAGCGCACCGAGGGTGAGTCCCTCACCCTCGAACTGCACGGTCATATTGGCTTTGGCACGGATCAATACCGGAATCTGATGCTCGCGACTGAAGGTCACAGCCGCGTCCCGCCCGAACTCCCCATCCAGGAGGAGACCCGCCATGGGGACGCCCGCCGCGAGGCAATCCTGGACGACGTGGATCATTTCCTGAGTCGCTGTACGGTAAGGATAGCGCTCTGTATGCAGGGCCTGGGAAACCTTGAAGCGCTCCAGCAACGGAACTGGATCTTCACCGAACCTGACCAGGGCCGCGGAGGTGAACTGATGGCCCAGACGGGTCTGGGCCTGACCGCTGTAGTGGTAGTTCACGCCTTCCATCGTCCGTCCGGCGTGGGGCACCATGACGAAATCAATGGCCAGGAACGCGCCCTCCGGCGCGTTCCTGGCTCGACGCTTGAAGTCCTCCGTGGAGGCGAAGGAGTCCCGCGCCATCTCTTTGGAGATGGCACTTTTACACAGGGTGCTGTAGGGGATGAGGCCACTGAGGCTGGTGACCCGGTTCAGCTGAGCGGTGATGATGCTGTGCGGTAGGCTGGGGATGCGAGGCATAGTCACTTCGCATAAAGGCCCATGAGACCGGGGAATTTCAAGCCCCTGCCTCCTGGGCCTTCGTGCTGGTCGCTATTCCCTCGCCTGTGGAAACTCTTGGTGGACCGTACTGCACCTGAGCCGTGACGTGCGTCGGGAAGGGTGCTCGCTGCCGGTGATGACAGCCAGGGCAGATTTTGACGTCGGCGCGGTATTCGGTGACCTGAAGTTGCCACGCTGGGAGGTCATGGACCTGTCGAGCGACCTGAGTGTCGACTGGAACGTCGTCCCAGACCTGTCCGCAGGTACAGTGTCCGGTGACCGGGAGATGGACCGTGTGGTCGGGATGGACCGATATCTTGAGGGTCGTGCCGGGGTGATCTGGCTGAGCGCCAGAAGACCGGCCGGTCTTCTGGCGCTCACTCTTGGGCTGCCAGGGTTTGTCCTGACTGGGTGGCTGATTGGACGTGTGGCTGTTCTTGGCCTGACGTCCTTCGAGCTCTTGAAGGCGTTTCAGGAGGGCCGCAATCTGCGCTTCGAGCTCACGGATACGTGCCTCGAGTCGTTCACAGTTTGGGCAGGGAGTCTCGTTGATGGTCCACCTTACCCAATCGACTCCCGGAAGTCACCCTGCTGAGCAGTTACGGTGAACCCAAAGAATGCACGTGCCAGACGGCTCTATTCTGACATCCTCACCTGCTTCTCGCGCAAACAACATCGCGACTCCTTTCAGGTCTTCCTGGACCTCCTCCTCGACGGTTCCGGCCGTCCCCTGCCCACTCGCGCAACCGTCAAATCGCCCTCCGCGATCAGTCGCTTCCTCAACCACACGAGCTGGGATCTCCGGACGCTCTGCCGCTTCATGCGCCAGGCTGCACTTCAGCTCTTCAATGACACGTGGAAACATGCTCCACACCAGCGTCCCCGGCTCGAATTCCTGGTCGACCTCACCAGTCTCGAAAAAGCAGGAAAGTTCTCCGGACTCTCCGACTGGATGCACGTCCTGAACGCCGTTCACGGCGTTCACCTGGTCGTCCTGTACATCTGCTGTGGAGACCTGAAGCTCCCCTGGGCCTTTCAGATCTGGCGTGGAAAAGGCACGTCCTCACCCGCCGCGTTAGCCCTCAAACTGCTCCGCACTGTTCCACCCGTCATGCTTCAGGGGAAGCGCCGCCCCCGTCTGCATGCAGACGGGGGCTTCGAAAGTGCGGAGTTCATTGAGGCCGTCCTGGAAAGAGAAATAGACATCGTGATTGGTGTCCGGCGCAACAGAACACTCGCGAATGGGACACCCATTCACGAGCTGATGACCCGCGGGTACAAGGCACAACTCCAGGGTCTGAAACCCACCATGTACGTCTCGTGGGCATGGCTATACCGGAACAAAGAGCCAGAGCAGCGCTTCGTCATGTCGAACATCAACCTGGGCGGCAAGTACCTGGCCAGAGTCGGGAAACGCCGCTGGCGGATCGAGGGCTTCTTCAAGACCATCAAGGGGCGGTTCGGCCTGGAGCGGTTCGCGCAGCACAGCAAAACAGGTGTGATGCGGTGGTGGTGTCTCTCAGGGCTGGCGTATCTGCTCTGCCACTTGGCAGATCAGGATGTGCCGCCCAGACCACCGGGAACATGGCCAGATTGGGGAGCGTTAGCGAGAACCGTTCGGTTCTCGTTTATCCCAGAAGTGCGTCGTAGAGCGCTTCAACTGGAACTTTCCGAGCTTGATGCCTTCCAGGACGCACTTTCTGCTCCTGCTCCCTAACTGCAACATGTCAGTTAACAACCCGGAAGAACGCCGGGTTGCCAACTCCACGTCCGGAACCCGTTTCTCTCCTGCTCGCTCCGCTCGGGTTGAAAGTTTCTGCAAACTTTTCAACCGGAGTCCGTATCAGAGGGTAATAGCGGTCTTTCCTCTGCCAGCTTCAGTAATGCCTCAATCAACGAGTCATGCCGCTGCCCAGGCTGCCCGACCACCTTCTGGTGCGCGTCGACCAGCACGTCATGCGGTAATTTCGCCAGCACGTCCCTGGACAGACGAGGCGTGCGCAGCAGGAATCCGAGGGTCCGGGCGAGTTCCTCAGCAGAACGGGACGTGACCGGCACGTCAGGCACATCCAGGGGAACCGGGGCAGCGGTGACGGTCCTGACTGCAGGCCGCGCCCCGGCCGTCCGGGTCCCTTCCGGCCACTGGTACTTCCCGTTCCCGTAACTGCGGACCACATCCAACACAAATCCAACATGGTTCTTGGGTTTATAGCCAGCACTCAGGATTGCTCTGGCCTGAGCGACGCCATCACGGACCAGGAGCGGGTAATCCAGGGCCGCTTTCCTCGAAGCGGCAAGCGGGACTTTCATGCCGGTCAGCAGATCCACCAGAGCAGCGTCGGGTTCAGGCGCTCCCTGACCGAACACGTAGAGGACTTCCTGCTGCTTCCCACGTCCGACAATGGACACCTCTTTCAGGTAACGGGCGGCCAGAAGGTCCTCATGAATAGGTTCAAGCGTCCTGCGGATCTTATCGGGCTTGTCACTGGCAATGCCGCACCGCTGGGCCAGTTCCATCAGCCCAATATGCAGGCTTGCCGTGCGGGTCTGATGCTGGACAGGATCATGCCGCAGGGCGTCGATGACCCGGTACGCCGCGCGCGCGGGTTGCCCCAGCGTCCGCAACAGCGTCATGCTCACAGGCTTGAAGTACCCGTTGCGGATGTTACGGGTCAGTTCCCTGGGCAGCGTGACCGCGATCATCTTGGCTCCGTCCACGTCCTTCCTGGCCCGCGTGAACACGAGTTTCTCAATCAGACGGAAGCTCGCCACGATCCAGTCGTCTTCCTCATGGCTCCGCCAGGCACCACCAATCCAGTACGTCGTGGCCGCCAGCCGCTCCAGACTCTGACGCATCATCTTCCTGTTCGCGCCACTGTCTTCAAGGCCGCACATCTGCAGCAATCGGTACATCGTGAACACGATCACGCCGTCTTCCGGGCAGCCCTGCTCCAGGTACAGGTCCTGCATGGCGAGGTAACTGTCGTTATCGACGCCGTGCGGAACGCCGAACTTCTGGGCGCCGTCGCATTCGATCTCACTCTTGACGCCGCCACGTTCGAAGGAAACCTTCCATGAGGTGTAGTCGGGAGCAATCTTGCGCTGGATGGAAATGAGGCCCAGTTGACGGAAGAGGGGCGCAAGCCCATGACTGAAGTCACGGGCTTGCCCCTCCCGCCCGCAGGTCGGCGAAGCCGAAGCCCCCAGTTATGTGATAAGCTAAACGAGCAATGCCCCCACGCCGCACCAACGGCTGGGAGCGTGGCAAGCACCTGTAGGAGGGTGTTGCAAGATGGAATCTATCACTCCCCCCAGGCGGAATAGGGCGTCCATTGTCCGGCTGTATCCGAACGCGGCTCAGACCGAGCGGATCAACCGCACGTTGGGATGCGCCCGGTTCGTCTATAACCACTTCCTTGCCCGCCGCATCGAAACCTACCGCCAGGACGGCAAGGGCATGACGTACGCCGCGACCGACAAGGCACTGACCCTGCTCAAGCGAGAAGAGGGCACGGCGTGGCTGGCTGAGGTGGACAAGTTCGCGCTGCAACAGTCCCTGCGCGACCTTGAGCGGGCGTACCAGAACTTCTTCCGCACCGCCGGGAAGTCCGGCAAGAAGGTGGGCTTTCCGAAGTTCAAGAAGAAGCGAACGGGTGAGGCATACCGCACCCAGTTCACGAACAACAACATCGAGATTGGCGAAGGGCGCATCAAACTCCCCAAATTGGGCTGGGTGAAGACCAGGGGTCAGCGGGAGGTGCAGGGGAAAATCCTGAACGTCACCGTGCGCCGTGTCCATGAGGGCTACTACGAAGCGTCTGTTCTCTGCGAGGTCGAAATTCCTTACCTGAGCACTGCGCCCAGGTTCGCGGCAGGTGTGGATGTCGGCATCAAGGACTTTGCCATCGTGACCGATGGCAAGGGGGAGTTTGAACATCATGCGAATCCGAAATACTACCGTTCCACCCTGAAGAAGCTCCGAAAGGCTCAGAAAACCCTGTCCCGCCGCAAGAAGGGCAGCGCACGTTACGGGAGAGCAAAAACCACGCTCGCTCAGATACACAAGCGCGTCGCCAACAAGCGGCAGGACTTCATCCACAAGCTCACGACCTCTCTGGTGCGGGAGTACGAAATCATCTGTACTGAACACCTCAAGCCCGGCAACATGCGGAAGAATCGCAGGCTGGCACTCAGCATCAGCGACGCAGGCTGGGGCGAGTTCATCCGGCAACTGGAGTACAAGGCGACGTGGTACGGGCGGATGGTGTCCAAGATCAACCCCTACTTCCCGTCCAGTCAGATGTGCCACGACTGCGGATTCAAGAACCCGGCCGTGAAGAACCTCGCCGTCCGCGAGTGGACTTGCCCCAACTGTGGCGAGACCCATGACCGAGACGAGAACGCCGCACTGAACATCCGGCGCGAAGGACTGGTGGCCGCTGGGATGTCGGACACCCAAAACGCTCATGGAGATTGCGTCAGCCCCGCTTCGGTGGGCAGTGGTCTGCGAAGTGAGAATCACGCGACTTCAGTCGTGTGAGGTTCAAGGACATTCAGATCCTCGCGAAAAACCCTGTCGTTGTCGGTGACTACTGTAGACACGGCCCCTCCGGATGCACCAGTCTACCGGGGTGCGCCCCTGCCGCCTATCCCGTTATGAATGGGGGGACGGCACCCCGTCATGAATGGGGGGAATACCGGAAAATCCGCGTGAGGAACGCCTTTTTTACTCTTCCGGGATACCCCCCGTTATGAATGGGGGAAACCGGGCAGTTCCGTACCGTTCCTGATGGGGGAAACAGGCAGTGCAGGGAGAAATCCGGCTGGCAGAGGCCCGTTGCGAATGAGGGAAAACTGCCGTTACGAATGGGTGGAACTGGGATTCGCCTACCGTTATGAATGGGGCGCGATGACCCGTCAGAAGCCTCAAACCCCCGTCACGAATGGGGGGAAACCCCGTTGTGAATGGGGGAAAAACACCTGTTTTTTACGTCTGACACGTGCCAACACTTCCCACTGATGTTGTCATTCAATCTTTTACTTTTTTAACTACATACTTAATCAACAGTCAGAACGCCCTCATGGCTCCCAGGGAGACTGGGTAGCCGAGCCCGCGAGACGCCCTTCCCACCGAAAGGCAGAGCCACTGAGTCTGTGCAGTTGGCCTGAGGGAGCACCTGTCTGGAGCGTTCTTCCAAACTGAGTACCCTGATCTCCTGAGGTGCAATCCGCCGTCAGGGTCACCCTACAGTGAGATTTCAGGCCAGAGGTTCATCAGGGCACTGAGCTTGCAGGCAGTCTGAATCTCGAACCGCTGAGTCCCCAGCAGACCTTCTGGCCATCATCTCCCGCGCAGCAACTTGGAAACCGACGTGCTGAGGGTGGTCAAACCCTCGACCATGTCAGGCAGTCTGGTGTCAGCCTTCCGGTCTGACGCCTGGTTCGTAGATCAAGATGTCGGCAATCTCGACCTCTTTGCCCGTCAACGTTCTCAGACCGTCCAGCACGTTCACGAGTGTGGGCAGATCAATCCGTGAAGGCTCATGGCCGCGCCTGGCCATGCGGTAGACCGTATTCATGTAGCTCGTCCCCATGGCTTTGCCCAGGGCATACGCCGTGAGCCCATGTTCCGCCAGAAAGTCGGCCAATTTCCACCGTATTACCGACATCCATCCATGCTCACGTATGCGCGGCACGGGCGCTATTCCCTGCACGCATAGTTAGGCGTAGTGGTAATATACTGAAGCATGAGCGTTCAGGAACCACAGCGCAGCATTGGCAGAGTCGCCGTCACGGTGGCAGCCCAACTCATCTCCATGCACCACCACCTCGACCAGAAAGATCCCCCCACCGCCCACCTCCAACGCCTCAACACCGAACTCTGGTCTCAAATTCCCCACCTCATGACCAGAGAAGATGAAGCCGAAGTCTTTGAAGCCGCGCAACACCTGGCCGCCGAAATCCTTGCCGCTCCGCCCGAAAACCGCCCAGGCCTCTGCGCCGTACGGCTGTGCGACGCCGCCGCATGTATCAACACCAGCGACCCCGTAGAAGCGGCAAAGAGCCTCCTGTGCCTCGCCAGTTACTACCAAGCACGTCTGCCCTCTGAACCCAATCCCGATAGACCCCCACCCACGATCCGTCCCCTCACCAGCCGGGAAGACCTGTACCAGGAATTCCTCTCGTTCGTGGGCTGGGAATGTCTGGTCAGGGAACTCGATATCCAGGAGCAGGCCGTCAGCACACAGAACTGGCTGGACCTGCAGCGTCGATTCCAGTGTCAGGCCAAGCTGGCGCCGCCCCCTTCCCAGCAGGAGAGATACCTCGTTCAGGAGTATCAGCGATCGGTGTCCACCGTCACGAGTGACGACGACTGGATCTTGGCTTCCATAGAGACGATCGGCGGGAATGTGATTCCTTACCGGTCGCTCACGGCCTGGACGACCGATTCCTGCCTGGAGGAACTCATCGCGCAACGCCTGCACCTCTTGGGTTGACTGACATCCTCGTGTGCTGAGCGGAGCCGAAGGCCAGACCCCGCTGGATTCGTTCAGCATGTCGCTGGTTTCAACACACAGAAGACGACGGACCTGTGCCTCCTGCGGCAGGGAAGGTGGACACCAGGCGTCCCGCACCCGGGGAGTCTCCAGCCGCGTCAACACCCTGCAGTTCCTCTAGCAGTGACGTAACGCGCGGCTCCGCCGGAGTCGATCAGTCCGACTGGAGGAACTGGTCGCAGAAAGCGTCTGGGGGCAGGGGGCGCGCGAACAGGTAACCCTGTCCGGTGGTGCAGCCCAGGTCGAGGAGCATGGCGCGCTGGGCGGCCGTTTCGATCAAGAGTTTCCACAGGCGAGGGAATAGCGACCAGCACGAAGGCCCAGGAGGCAGGGGCTTGAAATTCCCCGGTCTCATGGGCCTTTATGCGAAGTGACTATGCCTCGCATCCCCAGCCTACCGCACAGCATCATCACCGCTCAGCTGAACCGGGTCACCAGCCTCAGTGGCCTCATCCCCTACAGCACCCTGTGTAAAAGTGCCATCTCCAAAGAGATGGCGCGGGACTCCTTCGCCTCCACGGAGGACTTCAAGCGTCGAGCCAGGAACGCGCCGGAGGGCGCGTTCCTGGCCATTGATTTCGTCATGGTGCCCCACGCCGGACGGACGATGGAAGGCGTGAACTACCACTACAGCGGTCAGGCCCAGACCCGTCTGGGCCATCAGTTCACCTCCGCGGCCCTGGTCAGGTTCGGTGAAGATCCAGTTCCGTTGCTGGAGCGCTTCAAGGTTTCCCAGGCCCTGCATACAGAGCGCTATCCTTACCGTACAGCGACTCAGGAAATGATCCACGTCGTCCAGGATTGCCTCGCGGCGGGCGTCCCCATGGCGGGTCTCCTCCTGGATGGGGAGTTCGGGCGGGACGCGGCTGTGACCTTCAGTCGCGAGCATCAGATTCCGGTATTGATCCGTGCCAAAGCCAATATGACCGTGCAGTTCGAGGGTGAGGGACTCACCCTCGGTGCGCTGAGTCGGCAGTTCCCTCCAGAACGCTGCCACCTGTACGCGGAGTTCGGGTGGCGTGTCCGTCGATTGTCGGTCACCCGTGAGGTCGGTGGGTTCGATGTCCTGATCGTGTGGCGCAAGGTGCACGGGGAGTGGACACGGTTTTTCCTGTTCAGCACGTTTGGTGGTGACGTCACGGTTCGCTCACTGCTGCGGGCCTGGAAGGCCCGCTGGGGAATTGAGGTGATTCACCGGTTCTTCAAGCAGAACCTGGGACTGGGACGCTGTCATTGCCGGACGATCCAGGCGCAGGAGAACTGGGTGTGGTGCGTGGTGGAGGCCTTTCACGCGGTGTTACGGGTGCGTAGGGAAGTACCGGGAATGACGTGGCGGGCCGCACAACGGCAGGCAGCTCAGAATGCCGAAAAGTACGTCCTGACCGGGATGGAGCAGGACGGCCCCCTGCTTGACGCCGCGTGACACGACATCAGCAGGGAAGTGGAAACTCTTGTTCGATGCCTTCGGCGACGACGTCGAGGTCAAGGGCGCGGGCCAGGGCGATCATGTGCCGCGCGACCCGCTGGCGTCTGGGGTTGCCGTCCAGTCCCCAGCTGAGAATGCGTGGGACACCGCCTCCGGCCACGCCCTTCATCTTCGTTGTGCGTTCACCTTGTAAGGGAACCGTACCGCTCCGGTCACTAGTCTCCGGCCATCTCTGCGCCGACAGGTGGCGCGACAGGCAGGTGATGGTCTTGGTGTTCAGTTCGTACGTGTTTCTCCTCGTCTTCCTTCCTCTCTTCCTGGTGACGTACGCTCTGACACCGGCCCGCCTGCGGTCATGGACGATCCTGCTCGGCAGTCTGCTGTTCTACGCGTGGGCGCAACCGGCGGCGCTGGGCCTGCTGGTGGCCGTGATCGTCTTCACGTACCTGATCGGCGGCCGGGTACTGGCCAGTGCCGGGCGCGTCCGCTGGACGTGGCTGACCCTCGGCGTGACAGGCAACCTTGCCATGCTGGGGTACTTCAAGTACGCGAACATGGCCGCCAGCAGCGTGAACTCGGTGCGGAACGTGCTGGGCTTCGACGAGTTCACCTGGACGCAGATCGTGCTGCCGGTCGGGCTGTCCTTCTACATCTTCCACGCAATCAGTTACCTCGTAGACCTGCACCGCGGCGCGGCGAAGGCCCCGCGGAACATCATCGACTTCGCGGCGTTCGTGAGTCTGTTTCCGCATCTGGTGGCCGGGCCGATCCTGCGCTTTCACCTGCTCGCCGATCAGTTCCGCGAGCGGACGCACACGCCAGAGAAATTCGCGCTGGGCGCGCAGCGCGTCATGATCGGGCTGAGCATGAAAGTCCTGCTGGCCGATCCGCTCGCGCCACTCGTGAACGCCGCGTACACGGCCGCGCGTCCCAGCGCCGACGACGCGTGGCTGGGCAGCGTGGCGTACACCCTGCAGCTGTTCTTCGATTTCGCCGGGTACAGCCACATGGCCATCGGGCTGGCCCTGATGCTGGGCTTCCGCTTCCCGGAGAACTTCCTGGATCCGTACACGGCGACGTCCATCACGGCGTTCTGGCAGCGCTGGCACGTGAGTCTGGGCACGTTCCTGCGGGAGTACGTGTACATCCCCCTGGGCGGCAACCGGCACGGACTGACCCGCACGAACCTGAACCTGTTCCTGACCATGGCGGTCGGCGGTCTGTGGCACGGCGCAAACTGGACGTTCGTGCTGTGGGGCATGTGGAACGGCGCGTTCCTGGTGCTGGAGCGCGTCCTGAGCAAGAAGTTCGGCCGTCCGCCGCCGCCCGCGTGGTACGCCGTGCCGAAAGTCATGCTGATCGTGATCCTGGGCCGCGTGCTGTTCCGCAGTGAGAACGTCGCGCACGCCGGCGAGGTGTACCGCGGGCTGGCCGGACTGAACGGCGCGGCCCTCACGCCCGACGTGGCCCTGACCGTGACGCCCGAACGGCTGGCCGTGATGCTCGCGGGCGTGGCCGTCGTGTACGGCGCGCCGCTCTGGAACCGCCGCGCCGCGCCGCAATCCGCGCTGCGGACCGCGCCACAGTACGCCCTGATTCCGGTGTTCCTGCTGGCCGTCGCTACCCTCGCCGCGCAGCAGTACGCGCCGTTCCTGTACTTCCAGTTCTGAGGTGATGACGTGACCACCAACCCCCCCACCCACACGGCGGCACCGGCAACAGCGGGCACAGTCAGTACAGCTGCGGGCAGCGCCCGTCCGTCCGCCCGACTGGTTGATCAGCTGCGCGCAGCGGCCCGGCTGCCGCGCCCGCTGCTGCTGACCGGCGGGACGTTCCTGCTGCTGATCTCCGGCGGTCTGATCGCCGCCACACGCGCCGCCCTGACACCCGACCCGCGCCACGCCGTGCCCGTCAGCGGGGATGCACTGCGGAGCGGCAAGACGTTCCACGCCCTGGAAGCTCACCTGGACGCCAACCTGCCAGGACGGGACGCGCTGATCGCCACGGCCAATACGGCGCGGTACCTGACGGTGCGCGGCGGCACGGACGAGGTCCGCCTGGGACGGGACGGCTGGTTGTTCCTGACCTCGGAATTCGCGGCGCACCCGCAGGCGCAGCGCCGCCTCACGGCCCGCGCGGACCTGACCGCGCAGCTGTCACGGAACCTCGCGGCGCGCGGCGTGACCCTGCTGGTCGCCGTGAGCCCCAACAAGAGCCGCGTGCAAGCCGCGCAGCTGCCCGGCGGCGCCCTGCCCGGCTGGGTGGACGCCCGCCAGTACGAGACGTACCAGGCGATGCTGCGCGCGCGGGGCGTGGCGACCGCCGACCTAGTCACGCCGATGCTGGCCGTCGCCGCAAAGACCGCGCAGTACTACCGCACCGACACCCACTGGAATCAGGACGGCGCGCGCACCGCCGCGCAGGCGACCGCGCAGGCCGTCCGGACCGTTGCGGCGGACCTGCCCGTCTCGACCTTCACCACCACCCACGCGCCCGAAACGGCCCGCCCCGGCGACCTGCTGAACCTGATGGGCCTCCAGCACGTCCCGGACGCCCTGCGCCCCCACGCGGACCGCGAGGCGACCGAAACCACGCTCGGCAGCGGCGCCGGCGGCCTGCTCGGCGCGGCCCCGCAGGTCATGCTGGCCGGCAGCAGCTACGGCCTGCGCGGCAACTACGCCGGGGCGCTGCAGGAAGCGCTGGGCAGCGCCGTCCTGAACGTCAGCCGCGAAGGCGCGGACTTCAGCGGCAGCCTCCGCCCGGCCCTGAGCGACCCGGCCTTCCTGGACAGCCCGCCCCGCGTGCTGATCTGGGAGATCCCGCAGCGCTTCCTGCCGCTCCCACTGGCCGGGGAGGACCAGCGTCCCTTCGACGTTCCCTGACGCCCCGTCACCGGACGTCCTCCCCTACCTAACGCTCTTTACGCCCTGTCCCTCACCTGGAGACCCACCATGAACCGCACCCTGATCACCCTGACCGCCCTGACCCTGAGCGCCTCCCTCGCCGCCGCGCAGGAAGCCCTGTACGCCCCCGCCCCACCCGCCGGTTCCGCATTCATCCGCGTGGCGAGCGTGAACGCCAGCGCCCCCATCACCCTGGACGGCCGCGCCCTGAGCGGCAAGCAGGCAGCCCGCACGGTCAGCGCGTACACGGTCGTCAAGCAGGGCGAACACACCCTGAAGCTGGGCGCCAGCACCCTGAAACTGAACGTGACGGGCGGCACGTACGTCACGCTGGTCGCGCAGAGCGGCAAGTTGCGCGCCCTGCCGGCCGAGCAGCCCGGCGGAGTCACGAAAGCCCGCGTGACGCTGTACAACCTCAGTGACGCCCCCGCCAGCCTCACCACGGCCGACGGCGGCACCCGCCTGCTCGACGGTGTGGCGCCCGGCACGCAGAAATCACTCAGCGTCAATGCAGTCACAGCGGCGCTGGGCGTCATAGGCGACGGAAACCGCGTCCTGCAGGCCTTCCCCGCCGAGGCCCTGAAAGCCGGGGCGAGCTACAGCGCTTTCGTGTTCGGCAGCGGCGGCGCCCGCAGCGCCACGTGGGTCGCCCCCACCGTCAAGTAGACGAAGTGGATTCAGCGCCTGGAGCGCCTCCATGAAGACGGTGGCCACAGCGCTGTCATACGGACTCCGTATCAGACCCGTTCCGCTTCCCTGACCGGCACGTCCCAGCAGGTCACCTGACCTGAGCGCCGACACGCACCGAAACCACCACACACGCACCTTTCGTCAAGGAGTCTCAATGCCTGCCGTCACTCACCGCACCTTCCTGTCCGCCCTGACCGTCCTGAGCGCCGCCCTGCTGCTCAGCACGTCCGCCCGCGCCGCCACCACACCGGCTACTGCTGTGCCCGCTTCGTGCGGCGTCACGCTGGACCAGAAAGCCTGGATGTTCCAGGGTGAGCAGGGCTTCTACTACTACGGGGATGAACTGTCGGGCCGCTGGATGAACCGCCCCTGGAACGAGGCGCGCGCCGCGTTCGTGCCGGCCGCCGTGACCCTGGCCGCCGCCCTGAAAACCCACGGCGTGACGCTGGTACTGGCGCCCGTACCGCCCCGCAGTTTCGCGCAGCCGCACCTGAACCTGCAAAACCCCACCCAGAAAGCCTTCGACCTGCCCGGCGCGCAGGGCTTCTACCGCGCGCTGGTCAGCGACCTGCGGGCCGCCGGGCTGCCCACCGCCGACCTGCTGGCACCGGCCCTGGCGCAGGGAGACGCGGGCGTGTTCCGGCAGGACATCCACTGGACACCTGAAGGCGCGCAAGCCGCCGCCAGAGCCACGGCCGACGCGGTCCGCGCCGCCGGGCAGAAAGCTGGCAGCGCACCCTTCGTGAGCCTGCGCGCCGGGACCCTCACCCGGCAGGTGCAGGACCAGCCGGTCCTGGGGCAGATTCAGACGCTGTGCGGCCTGACCGTTCCCCCCGAAACGTACAGCGACTACCAGGCGGTGCCGGCCGCGCCGCTCGTGGCCGGAGCGGGCAACTTCGGAGCCAGTGAAGGTACCGTCCGCTGGGCGTTCGGGCCGGTCGCGACCGTGTCGTTCGTGACGGCCAGCGCCGGGAAGGTCACGGTGAACGCCACCTTCGAAACGCCCATCGCGGGGCAAAGCGTGGAAGTCCTGTCGGGCGGGAAGGTCATCGACACCATCAGCGGCCTGAAACGCGGTGAGAACGTCACGCGCGCCTGGACGGTCGACGCGGCGGCAGGGCAGAACAGCCTCGACCTGCGCTTCGCGGACTACAACGGCGGCCAGACCAGCTTCGCGCCCGGCGACGGCCGCCCCATGGCCGTGATCTTCAAGACCCTGAACGTGCAGGGCAGCGGGAACAGCGCCGACCTGATCAAACTGCAGGCGAGCGGCGACCTGCTCGGCGGGGCCGCCGATACCGTCCTCGTGGGCGCCAGCAGCAGCCTGCCCTCCCTGAACTACGCCGGGTTCCTGCAGACCGAACTGTCGCGGCGCATCGACAACGTCTCCTTCGGCGGGGCCGGCGTGTTCTCCAGCCTCAAGGACTACCTGCTCGACGAGGCGTATGCGCTGAGCAAGCCCGGCACGCTGATCTGGCAGATTCCGCTCCTGGGCGGCGACGACACCGCCGAGAGCGACCTGCGGTTCGTCACGGCCGCCGCGCGCGGAGCCGGCGCGGAAGTCAGCCGCGCCAGCGGCGCCGGCAGCGCCCGCGTCACCGTTCCCGGCCTGACCGCCGGGGCCGCCCGCGTGCGGGTCAGCGATCCCGCCACCCGGACCGTCACCATCAAGGTCACCAGCGACCGGGGCACGCGCGAGTTCAGGGTCACCAACTCCGAACGCATGACCCACCGGCAGGAGTTCTTGCTGGACCTCAGCGGCCTCGGCACCGTCACGGCGGTCGAAGCGGCCGCCACCGGAACGCTCGACCTGAACGTCGTGAAGTAGCGCGCCCGCCCGGCAGTGAGCGCCCAGGGCGGCCGGGCAGAAGAACGCCACGTGAAGAAAACGCGTCCGTCGGGCACGTCAGGCTCCCCTCCCCCCCCTACCGCGGCGGGGTCCGGGAACCGGGCTCGCCTATGATGGCCGGTATGCTCGCCCGTCCCGCTCCGTCCCTGTGGCGTACTCTGGCCATCGCCGCCGCTGGACTGACCGCGCCCCTGCTGTGGCCCGGCGTGCTTCCCAACCTGCTGACCACCCTGCCCGGCATGGGCATGCACGGCGCGCTTCCTCCCGCCCTGAACCTCCTGACGCTCAGCTCGGACCTGCTGATCGGCGTGGCGTACACGTTCATCGCGGGCGTGCTGGGCCTGATCGTGTACCAGAACCGCCGCTCCCTGCCGTTCGACTGGGTGATCCTCGCGTTCGGGCTGTTCATCGTCGCGTGCGGACTCACGCACGTCATGCACGTACTCACGCGCGTGACGCCCCTGTACTGGCTGGACGGGTACGTGCGGGGCCTGACGGCCGCCGTGAGTGTCGCCACGGCCGCCGCCCTGCCTCCCCTGATTCCGCGCGTGGCCACGCTCCTGAACGCCGAGCGGACCCTGCTGGGTCAGCAGCGTGACCTGGAACGCACCAACGCGGCGCTGCGGGACGCGGCCGCGCGCAGTGACCTGCTCGCCGCGCTCGGGGACGCCCTGCAGGGCGCGCGGACCGGGATGGACGTGCAGCGCACCGCCCTCGACCGGCTCGGGCCGGCGCTGCAGGCGAGTTCCATGCTGGTCGTGATCCTCAACGGGCGGCAGGTGCGGGCGTCCATGGTCTGGGGCACCCTGACCGGCCGCACCGCGGAACTCGTGGCGCGCGGCACGTTCGACGTGCAGGACGCCCCGGTCCTGGCGCGCACGCTGCACACCGGGGAACCCACCTACCTCGCGGATTACCAGAGTCTGCCCGGCGCGCACGCCGCACTGACCGGCGCGTACGCCCTGGAACCGGTGTTCGGCGCGGACGGAACGGTCATGGGCGGCGTGGCCACGTGGCGGCCCGCCGGGCAGGCGTGGACGGACGGAGAGCAGGACCTGCTGCGCCGCGCGGCCGGCACGATCGGCCTGGCCCTCGAGCGCGCGCAGGTGCTCAGCGACCTCGCCCAGCAGCGAGACGCGCTCAGTGAAGCCAACCGGAACCTCGAACGCAGCAACGCGGACCTGGACCGCTTCGCGGCCATCGCGTCCCACGACCTGAAAGCACCGATCCGGGCAGTCACGAGTTTCTCGGAACTGCTCAGCGCCCGCTACGCCCCGCAACTGGCCGGGCGGGGCCTGACGTACCTCGAGCAGATCCGGTCCAACGGGTACCACATGCAGCGTCTCGTGGACGACCTGCTGCTGTACTCCCGGGCCGCCGCGACCGATCCGGTGTTCACGGACGTGGACGTCAGTGCGCTGATGCGGGAGGTCCTCACGCGCCTCGACCCGGACCTTCAGGCGGCGCAGGCGCAGGTGACGGCCACGGACCTGCCGGTCGTGTGGGGGGACGCGGCGCAACTGGACCGCCTGCTGCAGAACCTGATCGGGAACGCCCTCAAGTACCGGCGGGCCGAGCCGCCGCGCGTGCAGGTCCGCGCGCACACCCAGCCGGACGGCAGCTGTCAGTTCGACGTACAGGACAACGGGCAGGGAATCGACCCCGAGTACCACCAGCGGATCTTCCAGCTGTTCACGCGGCTGCACCACCGGGACGTGGAAGGCACGGGCCTGGGGCTCGCCATCTGCCAGCGGATCGTGGAACACCACGGCGGGCGCCTGTGGGTGCAGAGCGTTCCAGGGGAGGGCAGCACCTTCTCGTTCACCCTGCCGGGCCGGCCGCACACGCATTCCGACGCGTAACGAGAGAGGCCGCAGTGCGTACCTGCGGCCTTCCCGTGTTTGACGTGTCTCTGCTGTATGTTGCGCCGGGCGTATCTGGCCGGTGGGGCGGGTCAGCCGGTGATGGGCGTGCGGGTGATCACGTCGTCGGAGTGCCGCTGGTAGGACTGGACACCCAGGACGACGACCGTGATGAGCGCGGCTAGGAAGGCGCTCGCCACGGCGGCGGTCAGGGACAGGCCGATCAGCAGGGCGGCGCCCAGAGTGATCAGCGCGGCGAGGACCGGGTAGGCAATGCGGCGTTGCAGGGACAGCAGAATGCAGTCACGGAGGTAGAAAGCGCGTTTGAGACGAGGAGGACGTGACGACATACCCCACAGTGACACACTGTCAGGGAAATGGTGTGCAATGTTGACCATTTCTACGTTTACCCGGCATGCCTCTCTCTTCCCATAGCCGTCGGGAGGCAGACGGCCCTCCCCCGACTCCCCCTCACTACCGCCCAGCCAGACAGCGGGCGGCCCTCAGGCAAGAACCCCATCTCCGTGGCCCGCTGGAGGGGATGCCCAGAACCGCGCCGGCCCAACGGCACCAGCGGCGAAGCAGAGACCGCAGACCTCATCCGGCCCGCCCTGCTGTCTCGCCACGCCCCTGCCACAGTGCCCGCTTCAGAAATCCCCTGTTCCGCTGCCCCCTTTCAGGAGATGGCCGGAAGAGGCGCTGGCGCTGTCCTGGCTGGGAATCACCACGCCAGCGGCGCCTGACGGGACCGGCAGCGCGGCCGGCCCGGCGGTCACGCGGTACCGGTAGAGTGTCCCGCCGTCCCCGGTCGGTTCCGAGGACAGCAGTTCCAGCAGTCCGGTCGGCAGTTCGCCCGACACGGTGCTCACCCGGTGCGGGTCAGCGGGAAGCTCACCTGCCGTGCACAGCAGCACCACCAGCGGGTACGGAGCGCTCTGCACGGCGCAGACCGGCACGGCACCCACGCGGAACACCACTTCCCAGCCGGCCGCCTGCGCCGAGCCGCCCGGCCCGACTCCCAGCCCGGATGCCAGCCCAGAGCCCAGCACCGCCCCGGCCGTCAGCAGCGCCGCCAGGGACCTCGCAGCGTTCAGGAAGGCACCGGGAGTTCCCGTTCCCGAAGGCGCAACAGCCCTCCCAGGACGGAGACGCGGAATACACGGCAGGAAAGCAGGCACGGCAGGACGGGACGGCTGGACAGGATTCATGGGACCTCCGGCCGGACAGGCGCAGCAGACCGCCCGGCAACGCGCAGCCTACGCAGCCGGATATCACGCGCCCCTGAACGGCCCGCACATGAAGGGCTGTCCCCTACAGAGGCATGTCATGAGAAACACGCAGGAGGATTCTGAACGCTATCCTCATGACATGCACAGGGACGCCGGGGAAACGCAGGAACTGACCGACAACCTGCGTGGGCGGCTCCGGGAGGCCCGGACAGCGCCGGAGGCCCTGCGGGCGCTGCTGAACAGTCTGCAAGACGCCGGCGTGCGCGGGGCCGGGCTGGCCGGCTGGACAGCCGGACACTGGACGGCCGGACAGTGGAACGCTGGACCCGGGACGGCCGCTGCGCCGGACCTGCGGGACGGCACGTGGACCGTCACGCCCCTGGCCTTCACGGACCCGCCGGCCGCGCTGTACCTGCCCGCCCCGGCCGCCGGAACCCCGGCCGCCCACCTGGAGGCCCTGCTCACGCTGACCGGGCAGGCCCTGCGCCGGATCGCCCGGGAGGACAGCTCCGCGCCCCCCGACCAGCCCACCACCCAGCCCCCCGACCTGCATACCACCGCGCGGCGGGCGGACCTGGCCGAGGCCCGCCTGCAGCAGCTGATCGAGAACGGCCCGGTGGCCGTGGCGGCCGGCACCACCGACGGGCAGCTGCTGTTGGTGAACGACGCGTACCTGAACCTGCTGGGCTTCACCCGCAGTGAATTCAGCGGCGGGCAGGTCAACTGGGCGGCCCTGACCCCACCCGAGTACCGCGCGTCCGACCGGGAACACTACCTCAGCGCCCTGACCTCACGGCAGTCCGTGACGTACGAGAAGGACATGCTGGACCGCGGCGGGCAGCGCGTGCCCGTGCAGGTCACGCTTCTGCCCGCGCGGGAGGAGGACCGCGACTTCAGCGTGGCGTACGTGCGGGACCTGCGGCCCGACCGGGCGACCGCCGCCGGGCACGCCGAGCAACTGCGGGAACGCACGCTGGAACTGCAGCGCCTGAACACCGAACTCGCCGCCCGCACCGCCGCGCTCGAGCAGTTCGCGGAACTGTCCCGCGACCTGGTGTTCGAGCATGAACCGGTCGCCCTGATCGGCCGCGCGCAGGAGATCGCCATTTCCCTGATGCCCGACAGTGTCAGCACGTACTACGAACCCCGCGGTCGGCAGTGGACGCTGCTGTCACACCGCGGGCACTTCCGCAACCCGGTCCTGCTGGACAGCCTCCGGGGGGGGCTGCCGCGCGGCGCGACCCTCAACGTCGACCGTCCCTACGACACCGGCGCGCCCTACTACCAGGAGCACTTCAATCCGGCCAGCGTGCAGAGCGTGCAGGCCGACATTCACGTCATCCGGTCGTCCGCGTCGTTCCCGGTGCGGAGCGGAGCGCGCACGCGGGGCGTGCTGGTCATCGGTCGGCACGAAACGCATCCGTGGACCGCGCCGGAACGCACGCTGCTGGAAACCGTGATGTTCAGCCTGCGACTGGCGCTGGAACGCGCCGAGCAGGCCGGCGCCCTGCAGCGGCGCACGCAGGAGCTCGAGCGCAGCAACGCCGAACTCGAGCAGTTCGCGTTCATCGCCAGTCACGACCTGCAAGAACCCCTGCGGAGCGTGACCAGCTTCTCGCAACTGCTGATCCGCCGGTTCGACCGGACCGGCACGGACGCCCGCGCGGCCGAGTACCTGCGGCACATCACGGCCGGCACGCACCGCATGCAGCAACTGATTCAGGATCTGCTGAGCTTCGCGCGCGTCACGTCCGAGCAGGCGCCGCTCACCGCGCAGGACACCGCCGCCGCCCTGCAGGCCGTCCTGACCGACCTGAGCGGACCCCTGCGGGACGCGCACGCCACCGTGACAAACGGCACCCTGCCGCCCGTGCTGGCGAACGGCACGCAACTGCGGCAACTGCTGCAGAACCTGATCGGGAACGCCGTGAAATTCCGGCACGCCGACCGGCCGCCCATCATCAGTGTCACCGCGCAGCGGGAAGGGGACCTCGTACACGTGCAGGTCACGGACAACGGCATCGGCGTACCCGCCGAGTACCACGAGCGGATCTTCACGGTGTTCCAGCGGCTGCACGTCCGGGAAGCGTACGCCGGGAACGGCATCGGCCTGTCCATCGCCCGGCGCGTCGCGGAGCGCCACGGCGGGAACCTGTGGATCACGTCCACACCCGGTCAGGGCAGCACCTTCCACTTCACGCTTCCCGCGCCCAGCGAAACGGAATCCGGCTGATCCGCTGATGCGCCCCCTGCCCACCATGCCGCTGCAGGTGTTCCTGGCCACCCTGCTGGCCGGACTGTTCCTGACGTTCGGGTACACCGAAACGGCCCTGAACAACCGGGCGTCCGCCCTTCACCTGCAGCAGAGTACCGGGCAGTCCCTGCAGCGCCTGGCGTTCGAGATGAACGACAAACTCGACCGGGGGATGTTCGAACGGGCCCGCGACATTCAGATCATCAGCGAACTTCAGGTCTTCCAGGACGGGCAGGGCGTGCGGGATCAGCAGCGGCGCCTGCTGGAGCGGTTGAAAAGCACGTTCAGCAGTTACGCCTGGATCGGCCTGACCGACGCCCGGGGAACCGTCCTGGCCAGCACGGGCGGCCTGCTTGAAGGGCAGAGCGCCGCGCAGCGGCCCTGGTTTCAGGGCGCGCTGCGCGGACCGTACACCGGGGACGTGCACGAGGCGAAACTGCTCGCGCCGCTGCTGCCCCGCCAGGGCAATGAACCGCTGCGCTTCGTGGATGTCTCCGCGCCCATCCGGGATCCGTCCGGCCGCGTGACCGGCACCCTCGGCGCGCACCTGAGCTGGACCTGGGCGCAGGAAGTGAGGGCGTCCCTGCTGCAACCCGCCGCGGACCGCGATCACCTCGACATTCTCATTCTCGACCGCAGCGGCCTGGTGCTGCTCGGGCCGCCCGGCCTGCAGGGCAAGGCCCTCGCACTGGGAACCCTGGAACGGTTTCCGGGCAGCGGGTACGCCGTGGAACGCTGGCCGGACGGCCGCACGTACCTGACCGGCGTCAGCCGCAGCGCCGGGTACCGCAGCTACCCTGGCCTGGCGTGGCGGGTAGTCGTCCGGCAGGACACCCAGGTGGCGTTCGCGGGCATCAACCGCTTCCGCAGGACCTCCGTGCTGGTGAACCTGGGGCTCAGCGTGCTGTTCGCCGGGATCGGCTTCGCCGTGGCGCACTTCATCGCGCGGCCCCTCGCGCGGTTACGGCGGGCCGCGCAGGCCATCGGGGCCGGCGAGTTGAACGCCTCCATTCCCCACACGCGCGCGTACCTGGAAATCAACGCCCTGGCCAGCGCCCTCCAGCAGCTGGTGACACGCCTCAGGGACAACGAACGGCAACTGGAGCGCCGCATTCAGGCGCGAACCGAGGACCTGCACCGCCGCACCCGGGAGGCGGAAGCCCTCGCGGCGCTGTCCGTACTCGCCACCCGCACCGGACCCCTCCCGGACCTCCTGCGTGAGCTCGTCCCGGTCCTGGCGGACACCTGCCAGCTTGACTGGCTGGCCGTGACCAGCAGCGACCCCGCACGGCCACCCGAGACGCTGTTCCTGCACGGAACGTCCCCCGAACTGCACACCGGCCCCCTGCACCACCACACGGACGGACCGCCGGCTCAACCCCTGCTGATCAGCGCGTACCCGGCGGACCCGCGCGCCCACCCGGCCCTGATCCGCTGGGGCACGCAGGCCGCCGCAGTCCTGCCCCTGCCGGCCGCTGGCGCGGCCCAGACACTGTGCGCCGCCCGGCGCGGCGCGCCGCACTGGACGGACGGGGAACGCCGGATCTTCGAAGCGGCCGCCCGCAGCGTCCACATCAGCCAGGAACGCCGCGCGGCCCTGCAGGACCTGGAATTCGCGGCTCTGCACGACCGCCTGACCGGCCTGGGCAACCGCCACGCCTTCGACCGCACACTCGACCAGACCGTCACCGACGCGCAGCGCAGCGGCACCACCTTCGGCGTCCTCATCATCGACCTCGACGGCCTCAAAGCAGTGAACGACCACAGTGGACACGAACGCGGCGACAGACTACTCCAGGCCTTCGCCACTTCCCTGCAGGCCGCCTTCCCGGCTCAGGACCGCCTCTTCCGGCTCGGCGGTGACGAATACGCCGTGATTCTCGCTCCGCACGTCGCCACGACCGCCCACGCCGCACTCGAACGGGTCGGACACGCCGTCCAGCTCACCCGCGCCGCCACGGACCCCGGCATGAACGCCAGTGGCGGCGCCGCCTTCTACCCGGCAGACGCGGCAGACGGAGCGTCCCTCACGCGCCTCGCGGATGAACGCATGTACACCCGCAAACACCAGCGCCGCGCCCACCGAAGCCCGGTCCCTGATCACTGAACGCAGTGGTCGTCACTTCAGGGTGGCGGCGGCGAACACCACACTGAACTGATCGCACCACAGATGATGGGTCAGGATGACTGGCTCGCTCAGTGGTCTGGACCCGCCGCGCAGCTTGAACGTACCGGTCACGTCGCCCATGACGGTCTGGCCGTCCACAGTCCGGACTCCTGAAGTTCCGCGGCGTGAACGACTCGTCCGGGAACTTCGTGGCGTCCAGGACCTGTGCACAGAAGGACCTGCGGTCTGCGCGGCCTGAAAGCGGACCGGGCGTCCGCGTGACGGGGCGGGCAGGGGCCGCTGGTTGCATGAACGTCCCACTGCGGGGCGGCCGGTCAGATTGGTGTTGGACGGCGCGGGGCATCCTGAAGTTCAGATGCCCAGTTCCAGGTTGCGCGTAGCGGATTCCATGACGGTGCTGTACCGCCTTGCCCAGGCGGTCCTGAGTAGTGACGATGAACTGGAGGTCCTGAAACTGGTGGTGCAGGCGCCGGTGGACCTGCTGGGCGCGCACGGCGCCAGCGTGATCACGGTGGACGCAGGCGCCATCGGGCCGTACGTGCTGGCCGGGCAGGCGAACATGGACGGATTCACCAGCGAGGAATTCCACGAGGGCCTGAGCGGCTGGGTGTGCCGGACCGGGCAGGTAGCGCTGTCGTCACCGCACGAACCGGACGCGCGGGAAAGCGCGCGGGTCCAGGCGCGCCGCGCGGGCGACCACTGCGGTCACATCGTGGTGCTGCCCCTGCAGGGCGGCTCGCAGGTGATCGGGACGCTGACGGTCATCACGGAGGCGGGCGGGGAGCCGTTTGACGAGGCGTCGCTGACGTGGTTCGAGGCGCTGGCGAACCTGGCGTCCGTGGTGCTGGTGCAGCGGCGCCTGCACGCGGAACTGGCCCGCCGGGCGCATCACGATGACCTGACGGGCCTGCCGAACCGGTCGCTGCTGCTCGACCGGCTGGGTCAGGCGCTGCTGCGACTGGAACGGCACGGCGGGTACTGCGGAGTGCTGTTCCTGGACCTGAACGGCTTCAAGGACGTGAACGACCGGTACGGGCACGGGGCCGGTGACGAGCTGCTGCGCGAGGTGGCGCGGCGGCTGGGCGGGTGCCTGCGCAGCTCGGATACGGCCGCGCGGTTCGGTGGGGACGAGTTCGTGGTGATGCTTCCCGACGTGAGGTCCGCCGAGGACGCGGGGCAGGTGGCCCTGCGGATCAGTGAGGCGCTGGCCGGGCCGGTCAGGGTGCAGCTTCCGGGCGGGGCGGAGCCGCACGTCACGGTGCAGGTGAGTGTATCGGTGGGTCTGGCGGTGGCGCCGCTGCACGGTCTGCACGCCGAGACGCTGTGCCGCGCGGCTGATCAGGCGATGTACCGGGCCAAACGCGACGGGCTGACCGTGCAGGTGGCGCCCGGCGAGGCCGCCGGGCCAGCCTGAACGGCGCGGCCCTCATGAAGACTGGCGGGAAGCCTGGGGCTCACACAAGGAAACTGGCAGTGATTTTATGCGCATAAACCACACATTCCCGCCCCAAACGGTGCATAACGTTCATGTGAGAACAGTGTAAGGAATGTGTCAGTACGGTAAAGGCATGGACCCGGTGCCGCCCAGCAGGGTGCAGCGCCCCTCACACCGGACACCGCCCACCACACACCGCCCCACCAGGAGACCCATGAAACACCGTTCATTGATGCTGGCCGCCTTCCTCGCCCTGGGCGTCGCCTCCGCCGCCGGCACCACCGCCGGCACGCAGATCACCAACCAGGCGAGCGCCGCCTACCGTGACGCCAGCGGCACCAAACTCGACGCGAACAGTAACCAGGTCAGCACGCTCGTCAAACAGGTCGCCGGCGTCACCATCAGCCCCGACGGCACGCCCGCCGCACCCGGCCAGCAGCAGCAGGCCGTTCCCGGCGCGGAAGTCGTGTTCCCCTACACCCTGACCAACACCGGCAACGGCCCCGACACCTTCAGCGTCGACACCGTCGTCGACTCCACGGTCACCAACACCGTCGCGCCCGCCACCCGCGTCGTGTACATCGACGCCAACGGCGACGGCATCCTGCAACCCGGTGAACGCGTCGCCCTGCCGCAGGTGAACGGCAAGGTGCAGTTCCAGAACGTCATCGCGGACGCGCAGGTCAAGTTCTTCGTGGTTCTGCAGGTCCCGTCGAGCGCGACCAGCGTCAACAAGGTCATCATCCAGCCGACCGCCGTCAGCACCTTCGACGCCACCAAAACGGACGGCGTGACCAGCAGCACCAACTACGCGCAGGCGAACGTCGTGCAGGACGCCGTGCTCAGCGTCAGCAAGAGCGTCGTGTCCAGCACCACCGAAAGCAACGGTGACCTGACCGTCGTGTTCCGCATTCAGAGCACCAACACCGGCACGCAGACCGCCACGAACGTCACGCTCGCCGACGACATCATCAGCGCCGCCAGCACCCTCCCCGCCGGCTCGGTCGTCAAGGCCGCCAGCGCCAGCGTCTCCCCCGCCACCGGCGTGGTCAGCTACCCCAACGACGACGCCGACAGCAACGCCAGCGACCAGGTCAGGGCCGTGTTCGCCAGCGTCGCCCCCGGTCAGAGCGTCCAGCTGAGCTTCACGGCGACCATCCCGGCCGCCGCCGCGCCCACCACCAGCCAGAGCCCCTACCGCAACGTCGCCACCGTGACGTACACCGGCTCGACCGGCACCGTCACCACCACCGCCTCCAACACCGCCGACGTGACCAAGGCCCCCACCGCCGCCGTCGCTATCGGCCCGAACGGCGACCCCCTCGGCGCGGCCGACCCCACCACCGGCGCCGTGTACACCAGCGCCGAGGGCCTGACCATCACGCCCGACAACACCGACAAACAGACCGTCGCGTCCCTGGCCGCCGGCAGCACCGTCACGTTCACGCAGACCGTCCGGAACACCGGCAACAGCACCGACACCTTCGACCTCACGGCCGCGCTGAACGACCTGCCCGCCGGCACCTCCGTCGAACTGCTGCGTGACGGCGTCTCCCTGACCGACACGGACGGCAGCGGCAAACCCGACAGCGGCCCCCTGGCCCCCGGCGAGAGCACCAACATCCAGGTGCGCGTGCGCGTGCCCGCCCAGGCCGGCGCGGACGTCAACGGCGGCACGGTCGTCGTCACCGCCACCAGCAAGGTCAGCCCCACCAGGACCGACGTCACCACCGACACCATCACGGCCGTCACGGCGCCCAGCGTGTCCCTCGGCAACACCAGCCCCAGCAACGGCGGCACGCCCGCCACGGTCGCGAACACCAACGTCCTGCCCGGCAACCAAGCCACCTTCACGGTGGAAGTCGGTAACAACGGCGCGCAGCCCGACAACTACAACCTCAGCGGGACCGTCACCTTCCCCACCAGCACGCCCACCGGCGCGACCACCACCACCGTGAACGTCGTCTACTACAAGGACCTGAACGGCGACGGCGTCCTCGACGCGAACGAACTCGCCGCCGGGCCCATCACCAACACCGGCACCATCCAGCCCGGCCAGGAAATCAAACTGATCGGCGTGGTGACCACGCCCACCACCGCCCTGCCCGGCACGGTCACCGTCACGCAGACCGCCAGCAGCCCCGTCACGAACACCACCGGGACTGACAACAACGACACCGTCACCGTGCTGCAGGTGTACGACATTGCCCTGACGCCCGACCGCAGCGGCACCACCACCAGCCCCGGCACGGCCCTGTACCAGCACACCCTGCAGAACGACGGGAACACCTCGTTCAGCCCGGCCGACCTCACCTTCACCAGCACGCCCAGCGGCGCCACCAGCGGCTGGACGTACCTGTACTCGCTGGACGGCACCACCTTCTTCTCCACGGTCGGCGCGGCGTTCAGTGACGCCTCCACCCGCAACCTGCTGGGCACCACCAGCCCCGCCACGCTGGACCCGGGCGAGAAGGTCACGCTGTCCGTGAAGATCAACGTGCCCGCCGGCGCGCCCACTGAGAGCATCAACCAGCTCACCCTGACGGCCGCGACCACGCCCGCCAGCCCCGCCACCGGCGCGGTCTCCCGCGACCCTGGCAGCAACCCGGCCCGCGTGACCGACACCACCCGCGTCGTGGGCGGCAAACTCGCCATCGACAAGACGGTCGACAACTGCGCCAACGACGTGACCTGCGCGGTCATCAAGAGCGGTGCGGACGCCTTCCCCGGCGAGTACCTGCGCTACACCCTGGCCGCCCGCAACCTCTCCACCGACACCCTGACCGAAGTGGTCCTGCGTGACACGGTCCCCGCCAATACCGTCCTGGCCGGCGTCAGCGGCCCCGCGCGCGGCTTCTACCGCATCTCCGGCGGCGCGTGGACGGCCGTGGCGACCGCGCCCGTCGCGCAGAACGCCGGCACCCTGATCGAGTTCGCGGTGGACACCGACGGCAACGGCAGCATCGACGCCACCGAGACCAGCCTCACCAGCGGCAGCAGCGTCACGTTCACCCTGACCGTCCGCGTCAACTGAGCCGCCCCGACCTTAACCCCCGCCCCTGAGCTTCCTTCCGGCCCGCTCTCCGACCCCCTTTTTCAGGGGAGCGGGCCTGCACCACCCACACGGCCGTCCCTAACACCGGAACCACCCGTCACCAGCGGATTTTCAGCACAACCCTTTTTTCTGTTGCCCGCACACCTGCTGCCCCCCTTCCCGAATCACCCGAGCGTCATCACCTGCCTCTTCCCGACAGCACCTTCCCGGTACCACCTTCCCAATCACACTTCCTCCGGCCTGCCGCCGGTCACCACTGGAGAATCCGCTTGTTCCTCCCCGCACACGTCCCTGCCGCCCGCACCCTGCTGCCTGCCCTGCTGGCAGTGGCCGCGCTGCTGGGCCTGACCCTGCCGGGCGCGGCCCGCGCGGGCGGCACGCCGGCCGGCACGACCATCACCAACCAGGCCAGCGCCACCGCCGCCGGGGAGCTGTACCTCAGTCCGGCCGTGGATACCGTCGTGCGCGCCCAGTGCGCCGTGGCAGTCACGCCCGACGGAACGTCCGCGCAGCCGGCCTACCGGGTGGGCATCGCGCCCGGCGGGGAGAGCGTGCTGCCCTACCGGCTGGTGAACACCGGGAACGTGGACGACTCGTTCAGGCTCTCCTGGCAGGTCGCGCCCGGCAGTACGTTCACTCCCAGCGGCGCGCGCGTCGTGCGGGACCTGAACGGCAACGGCGTGCCCGACAGTGGCGAGCCCGTCACGGACCGCGTGAGTCTGTCCGTGGACGCAAGCGCGGACCTGCTGCTGATCGTGCAGGCCCCGGCCGAGGCGACGGGAACGGCCTTCATGGGTCTGGTGGGTGGCTGCGTCAGCGCCAGCAGCAGCGTGCACGCCAGCGACAGCGGAAACGTCGCGGCGGTCCGGGTGAACGGCGGGGCGGAACTGCAGATCGAGAAGAGCTTCACGCCGCCGGCCGTCGCGCCCGGCGGCACCACACAGGTCACGGTGCGCGTGCGCAATCTCGGGAACAAACCCAGCGAGGAAGTCGACGTGACCGACCCGCTCGGCACGCCCGCCCTGCGCGGCCTCAGCCTGCTGGGCGGCACGGTCGACGCGCCCACCGGCCGCCTGGGCGCCCTCGCGGCCGGCAGCGACGTCGTCAACTGGCGCGTGCCGTCCCTGCTGCCGGGTCAGGTGGTCAGCCTGACCTTCCGCATGCAGGTCTCACCCGACGCGAACCCGGGCAGCCGCGTGAACGTCGCCACGCTCAGCGGCGGGGGCTTCAACCTGCAGGCCGAGGCGGCCGTGCAGGTCACGTCCCGTCCCGGCGTGAACCTCGGCCCGGCCGGGAACCCGGCCGCCCTGCCCGGCGGGGAAGGCAGCAGCGACGACCGGCAGGTCCGCCCGTTCACGGTGCTCGGGCAGCCCGGCTGCTTCATGCACGCCGTGCAGAACACCGGGAACGTCCCGGACCGCGTGACCCTGGACGGCACGTTCACGCTCGGGCAGGGCACCCTGACCTGGCGGGACGCGCAGGGCGCGCCGCTCTCCCAGCCGCTGAACCTCACGCCCGGCGAGCAGCGGGACGTGCAGGTCTGCCTGAGCGTCAGCGCCGCCGGGAGCGACGGGGCGCGCGCGCTGCTCAGCGCCCACAGTGAAGCGGGCGCGCCCGTGAACCGCACCGAGGACACCGCGCCCCTGGTGGACCCCCGCGCGCCCGAACTCGTCAAGACCGTGACCCCGGCCGGCACGGTGCCCAGCGGCGCGGTGCTCACGTACACCCTGCGCGCGGGCAACCCCTACGGCGCGCCCCTGACGGACGTGATCCTGCGCGACCCGCTGCCGGCGGGCCTGACGTTCCTGGACGCCTCGGACGGCGGCACGCTGGACGCCTTCACCCGCACTGTGGTGTGGCCGGCCCGGACCCTGGCCCCCGGTCAGACCCGCGAGGTCACGCTGCGCGTCCGCGTGAATGCCGACGTGCCGGACGACACCCGCCTGGACAACGTGTTCACCCTGGCGTCCTCGGAGCTGCCCAGCCCGGTCAGCAGCGCCGCCGCGCGGTCGCACGTGTACACCAGCGCCCTGCTGATCAGCAAGGCCGCCGCGCCCACCACCGTCACCACCGGGGACCGCGTGACCTTCACGGTGACGATCCGCAACGGCAGCCGCGTCTCGGACCTGTCGGGCGGCACGCTGCTCGACACGCCCCCCACCGGCCTGCAGTTCATTCCCGGCAGCGCCGCCGTGGACGGCGCGCCCACCGCCGATCCGGCCGCGCAGAGCGGCGGGGCGCTGCGGTGGACCGTCGGGGCGCTGCCCGCCGGGGCGACGCGCACCCTGACGTACGCCATGCGCGTCACGCCCCTGGCGGGCGAGTCGCTCGTGAACGTCGCCGTGGCGAACATGCAGGCCCCGCAGGGCGCGCAGATCGGCAGCGCCGAGGCCCGCGCCCGCGTGAAGGTCACGCCCGGCATCTTCACGGCCAGCGCCGAACTGAACGGGCAGGTGTTCACGGACCGCAACCGCGACGGGCGCTTCACGCCGGACCTCGACACGCCGGTGCAGGGCGCGCGGATCCTGCTCGCCGGGGGCCGCTCGGCGCTGACCGATCAGGCGGGCCGGTACCACTTCGGGGCCGTGCCGCGCGGGCCGCAGGTGCTGCGCCTGGATCCCAGCAGCGTGCCCGGCGAGGCGCTGAGCGTCCCGCAGGACGGCGGCCTGAGCGGCACCCGCAACGTGGTCGTCCTCAACCTCACCAGCGTGGACTTCCCGCTCGCGCCGGTCGGCGGGGACGTGTACTCCGTGCGGGACACCACGGTGCGCCGGGGTGACGTCACGCTGCGCAAAGAGGTCACGTGGCTCGGCGGCGCCCACTACCGCGTGCGCGTGACCGTCACCTCGCCCGCCGCGCTGTCCGGCCTGGAAGTCGCTGATCCCCTCCCGACCGGCGCGGTCCTGACAGACGGCCGCTCCGGTTTCACCGTAGACTTCCCGGGCGGCTCCATGACCAACGACTACTCCTTTACTTTCAGCGGCACACCGGAACAGGCGGGAACGGATCCCTACCTGCGCTGGAGGCTGCCGTGAGCCGCCCGCGCGCGCTGGCCCTGCTGACCCTGGGTCTGGGCAGCGCCGCGCTGGCGCAGGACGCCACGCTGACCCGCGTGGAAACGGGCGGGCCGCACCCGGAACGCACCACCCGTCCCGTCACCAGCGTCGGGCAGGAACTGAACTGGAGTGTCGGGGACGACAGCTTCACGCTGCAGGTGCATCAGCGCGGGCCGGTCACGCTGCAACTGTACTCGGCGGGATTCGACCCGCAGGACTACCGCAACCCGAGCGGCGCGGCCCTCGGGGACGAGCGGTACGGCGGCCTGCCGGTCGAGAGTACCTTCACGCTGCTCGGGCCGGACGGGCAGACCCTGCGGACCCTGCGCGTCCCGGAAGGCCCCAGCGACTGGGTGACCGCCTTCGACGGCACGCTGGAGCCCGGCACGTACACCCTGAAGGCCAGCACGCAGGGGCGCGGGAAGAACACCTTCGCCGCGCGGATCGAGGCGCACGCCGCCAGCCTGAGCGCCACGCGCGTGAACGTCACGGTGCGCGGCCCGGCCTGGACGCCCGCCCTGACCCTTCAGGCCCAGGCGGGCGACACGCTGCGCCTGTACGACGGCGACGGCCCCGCCGAGATGGAAGTCCGCGTGACCGACGAGAACGGCGTCGTCACGCCCCTGCCGATCAGCGGGCAACTCGAGTGGGTGGACCTCCCGCTGCCCGGCACCGGCACGTACCGCGTGGAACTGCGCCAGCCGGCGGGCGCCGCGCAGTACTCGAACACCGCCGGACTGGCCTTCAACCGGGGCGGCGCGGACCAGCGGATCACGCTGGCGCAGACCGACCGGGTCGGGCAGATCCGCGTGCAGGCGCAACTGGTGCAGCCCGGCGGGGAGATCAGCCCCACGACCCTGAACGTCACGGTCGGAGATCAGCCCGTGACCGTGACGGGCGAATGGACGGCCGAGCAGGCGGCCGGCACGTACCCGCTGAGCGTGCAGGCGCCGGCCGGGGCGACCGTCAGCGCGCCCGACATGGTCACGGTGCCCGAGGACGGACTGGCCGACGTGACCGTGCAGGTCCGTCCGCAGTTGCAGGTGAACCTCACGCAGGACCGCCCGGTGGTGTGCGTGGGCGACGTGGTCACCTTCCGCGCGACCGTCAGCACCGAATTCGACGGCACCCTGAGCGCCCCGCTGGACCTGAAGCTCCCGGCGGGCCTGAGCGCCCTGACCGCCACGCGCCTGAACGCCTCCGTGCGCGCCGGGCAGCCCGCCACGCTGGAAGTCGTGGCCCGCGCCGACACGCCCGGCGAGGCCGCCGTGACCGCCAGCGCGCCCGGCGTGCAGGCAGACGCCGCGCTGAACGTCAGCCCGCACCGCGCGGCCCTGCAACTGCGCCGCGCAGCCCTGCCGGACGCCCGCCCAGGCGAGACCGTGACAGTCGCGCTGCACCTGAACAACACCAGCGCAGAACCAACGCCGTACCTGCTGAGCGACACGCCCGGCGAGGGCCTGAGCGCCCTGGACAGCCCTGAATTCGAGGGGACCCTGCGGCCCGGCGAGTCCCGCACCCTGACGTACCGCGCGCAGGTGACCGCGCAGAGCGGCGAGCTAACCCCGCACGCGGAGCTCGTGACCGACTGCGCCGACACGCAGACCGCCAGCGGCACCCTGACCGTCCGGCCCGTGGTGGTGCCCGCCCCGGCCGAACCGGCACCGGCCGCGGCCCAGCCCACCACACCGGCCGCCGCACCGGCGCCCACCGAACCCGTGTCGCCCGAACCTGCGCCGCCCGTCCAGGCGCAGGCGGCCCCGGCCAGCCTGCCGCCCATGACCCGGGTCAGTGACATTCACGCCAGCGTCACCAGCACCGGCGCCGCGCAGGGCCTGATCTACGCCCAGCGCCTCCCGGACGGCGCGACGTACCTGCCCGGCAGCGCCCGCTACGACCAGACCCGCCTGCCCGACCCGCTCGTCGGACCCAGCGGCACGCTGTACTGGACGCTGCCCGCCCATCCCGGCGAACTGCGCTACAGCGCCCAGCATGACGCGGCCCTGCCGGAACTTGGGGAGCCCACCCTGGTCGCCACGTACGCCGGGCAGGCCCGCGAAACGCTGCGCGGCGCGTTCGACCCCGGCGACTGGGCGTCCGCGCAGGCCCCCACCGCCGCTCCCATCGACCCGGACCGGGCCATCCAGAGCCCCCCGGACGGGCAGGTGTACCGCGACCGTGATCAGGTGACCGTGATCGTCCAGGGTCCCGGGGACGTGCCGCTGGACGTCACCCTCAACGGCGAGGACCTCCCGTCGAAACTGATCGGCACGCGGTCGTTCGACCCGGCCACCAACCTGCAGCGCCTGGAGTACGTCGGCGTGCGCCTGAGCCCGGGGCGGAACGTCATCGAGGCGCTCGGGGAGCGCGCCACCGTCACCCTGGCCGGGCGCACCACCAACCTGCGCGTGCTGGGCGAGCAGGTCATCGCGGACGGCGTGACGCCCATCCGGGTGCGCGTGCAGGCCGTGGATGAACGGGGCGTCACGACCGCCCTGCCGTTCCTGACGGTCCGCAGCACCCTGGAACCCACCACGCCCGACGCCAACCCCATGGAAGCCGGGTACCAGGTGCGCCTCCGGGAAGGCGAGGGCGTCCTGGAGTTCGCGCCGCAGGCCGCGCCGGTCCGCCTGGGCCTGGACGCCGACCTGGGCGACGGGCAACCCCTGCACGCCGAGCAGCGCCTCGAGGCCGGGCAGGGCACCGTCGCCGCCGGACTGGTCAGCGCCACCCTCAGCGGCGCGGGCCTGACCGTCACCGCGCGCGGCACCCTCGAAACGCCGCTGGCCGGCGGGCACCTGATCGCCGCTGTGAACACCGACGGCCTCCCCGGCAGCGACGACCCCGGCAACAACGACGCGCCGGGACCGTACGCGGCGCGCGGGGACCGCAGCGCGCAGACCGTCCCGCTGACCGGACAGGACCCGGCCGCGTTCCAGTACGACCACGCGGACTTCACGGTCGCGTACCGGCAGGGGAACGCGCCCATCGAGACGCTCAGCGTGCCCGGCCAGCCCACCGCGCTCAGCGCCGTCACGCACGCCGCGCCGGGCGCGCCGGTCTTCACGGCGTTCGTGGCGGGCGTCAGCGTCACCGCCCGCACCGAGACCCTCACGCCCGACGGAACGCGCCTGCTGCGGCTCGCGCAGTTCCCGGCCGTGCCCGGCAGCGACACCCTGGACCTGATCGTCAGCGGCCCCACCGGCGACACGGAACGCCGCCTGACCCGCGGGCAGGACTACACCCTGGACGCCGAGACGGGCCTGATCACCCTCGCCTCGCCGCTCCCGGCGTTCACGGTGGAGGGCGGCCTGCTGGTCACGCAGTCCCTGCGGGCCGCGTACCGCCTCGAAGGGGCCGGCGAGCGGCAACTGGCGTTCGGAGCGGAAATCCGCGTGAAACGCGGCGCCCTGAACGTCAGCGCCGCCACCGTCAGCCTCCCCGGCACCGGGGCCGGCAGCGGGAACACCACCGCCGTGCGCGCCGCGTACGACACCGGCCGGGACGCCAGCAGCGCCGCGCTGAGCGTCACCAGCCTCGCGGCCATCAGCGGCGGGAACGTCAGCGTCAGCGCCGCCGCGGCCGGCAGCCTGCCCAGCGGCGCGCGCCTGAGCGTCAGCGCCGCGCACCAGAGTGACGGATACGCCGGCCTGAACGCCGCGCGGGACGGCACGCACGCCACGGCCAGCGCCGCCGTGCCCATCGGCGCGCGGCTCAGCGCCGAGGTCGCCGGCGAGTACCACGACGCCCCGGACAGCAGCGGCGCAGCAGGCAGCACCGGACCCGCCCCGCACACCCAGCAGGCGCAGGTCAGTGCGGGCGTCCGCGCCAACCTGAACCCCGTCACCCTGGGCCTCGGCGTGAAAAGCCAGTTCGGCCCGTCGGAAGGCACCAGCCTCACCGCCAGCGCCGGGTACCACGCCGCGCCCGTCGACGTGGACGTCACGCACGCCCAGCCGCTGACCGGGAACGTGAACCCGCAGACCACCCTCAGCGCCCGCTACCAGGTCACCCGGCAGGTCGCCGCGACCCTCGGCGGCACCGTCACCTGGCCCGGCGGCAACGCCGTTCCCGGACAGGCGCTGAGCCTCGGCCTGGAATCACGCCTGGGCGGCACCAACCTCCGGGCCGCGTACGAACTGCCCACCGCCGGCGGCGGCGGCAACCGCGCCCGGTTCGGCGCGGACACCACCCTGCCCCTGAGCGCGAACCTCAGCGCCAGCCTCGGCGGGGGTCTCACGCAGGAACTGGCCGGTCAGGGCCGCCCGGACCCGCAGCGCGAATACAACCTGAACGCCGCGCTGCGTTACCGCGACGCCCGCCTGAGCGCCAGCGGCAGCAGCGACTTCTCGGTCAAGAACGGACAGCTGCGCACCGTCCTGCGCGGCGGCGCGTCCCTGAGCGTCAACGATTTCGCCACGCTGAACGTGGATACCCTCAGTGAATTCGGCCCGGCACGCGGGGACCGCTTCACCGCCGGCGGCGCGCTGCGCAAGAACGCCTGGCAGGGCCTGCTCAGCGCCAGCTACGAACGCGGCAGCCTCAGCACCACCGGCGCCGGCACCCTGCTCGGCAGCGGCGAACTCGCGTACCACGCCGCCACCTGGGCCATGCGCGGCGGGCTGGCCGTGCGCGCCGTGCCCGGCGATCCCGGCAGCCTGACCGTTCAGCCCAGCCTCAGCGGCTCGTACCACCTCAGTGACCGCTTCGCCGTGGGCGGCGCGCTGCACACGCAGTGGCAACCCGCCACCGGCGTGGCCCGCACCGCGGCCGGCGTGGAAGGCAGCGTCCGCGCCCTGCCCGGCACGTGGCTGACCCTGGGGTACAACTTCACCGGTTTCGACTCCATCAGCACCCAGGCCACGCAGCGGGGCGCGTACCTGCGACTGGACATCAGCGCCGACGAACGCATCCGCAACCTGCTCAGCGGCGCCGCGAAGCCAGACGCCGGCAAGACAGACGATCCCGCCGCTCCGGCCGGGCCCGAGACCCCCGCGAAGGACACGCCCTGATGCTCCCACACCCACGCCACCTGCGCCGGCTGGCACGCGCCCTGCTGACCCTCGTCACGGCCGTCACCGGGCACGCCGCCGCCGCGAGCTACTGCACCGCCATCTACGCCACGGCCGTCCCGGCCGTCACGGGCGGCGCCTCGCGCCACATGTTCCTGAATACCGTCGATGGCACCGTGTCCAGTTACGGCAACATCGACGACACCAAGGTGACGGGCGGCACCACGCCCCGCGAGTACAACGCCAGTTCCATCAATCCCATCAACGGCGAACTGTACTACGTGGAACGCACCAGCGGCACCCTGCTGCGCTACAACCCGGTCACCAGGGTCACGACCAGGGTCACGCAGAACGCCAACCTGGCCAGCAACGCAACGACAGGCGGCATCGGGTTCATCGTCGGGGGCGCCATCGAGGACACGGGGAACATGTACGTGTACTCCAGTTACGGGTTCGTGTCCGTGTTCAACACCGCCACCGGCGCGCAGGTGCGCCCCCCGACCAGGATCACCTACCCCACCTCGTTCGTGCCGACCAGCACCGGCACCAACGGCGACATCGTACTCGGCGCAGGAAACCAGCTGTACATCCTGGTGGAGGGCCGGCTGAACAGCGGCGTGTCCGGCAGTCACCTGATTCCCATCGGTGACAACCTGGTTGCCGGGACGCCCGTGCCCATCACGGTCGGCGGCGCGGCCATCAGCGGCTTCAACGGCCTGGCGATCGAACCGTTCCGCGTGCAGGGCAACACGACCATCATCGCCGAGACGTTCTACGTGTCCAGCAGCACCAACCTGTACCGCATGACCCCGGACGGCAAGGCCACTAGCATCGAGCAGGGCAACCAGGGCATCACCGACCTCGCGTCCTGCAACGTGCTGCCTGACCGGCCCACCCTGCAAAAATCCTTCGATCCGCCGTTCCTGGCCGGTACGGGCGGCGTCAGCCGGCTGACCATCACCGTCGGCAACAACAACAGCGGCCCGATCGCGCTGTACACCGATCTGGTGGACCCCCTGCCCAGCAGCCCCTCGCAGATGACGTTCGCGCCGAACCCCAACCCCAGCGGCACCTGCGGCAACGCGCAGATCGTCCTGACCACCAGCCCCCCGGAACTGCGCATCAAGGCCGGGTCGTACATCCCGGTCGGCGGCTGCGTGCTGCAGGTGAACGTGACCGTCCCAGTGGCCGGCACGTACCAGAACGTCATTCTGGGCAGCACCGTGATCACCAGCGCCAACGTGATTCAGGAGGAAGCGAGAGCCACGCTGTACGACGCCGTGCGGGTGACCAAGACCTTCTCACCAGCGGCACTGGCGCCCGGCCAGACGACCACCCTGACTGTCACGCTGACCAACGGGAACTCTGCACCCACCAAGGCCGCGACCCTGACCCTGGAAGACCGGGTCGCGGAAACGACCGGCCTGCCCGGCTTGACCCTGGGCACGTTCAGCAGCAATAGCTGTGGCGGGTCGGTCAGCACGGCGGGCGGCGTACTCACCCTCACCGGGGGCACCCTGCCGGCCGGGGCGACCTGCACGGTGACCCTGCCCGTCACCCTGGGGGCCGCCACGGCCAGCGGGAAGTACACCAACGTGATTCAACCCACGCAGGTGTCGGCCACCTTCAACGACACCGTCCGGGACTCGGTCGTGAACGGAGCGGCCGCCGCCACGGCCGACGTCACCGTCGCGCCGTTCGCGCTGGTCAGCAGCGCCGTGCGGACCACGCAGAGCCCCGCCACCGTCACCAACCCGCACCGCCTGACGCCCGGCGTGACCGGACCCGTCACCTTCACGTTCACGCCCCCCGCCGGGTCACGCATGACGTACCTGCTGTGGTACGACGTGAACGGCGACGGTCAGGTGGACCCGGCCGATCAGGCGGTCATTCCCGCCGGGCGGACCACTGGCACCCTGAACGTCACGGGCAGTTTCCCCACCCGCCCGGACGGGACCCCCGCCGACGTGAACCTGCTCGTGCAGGTGCTCGTGCCCCCCGGACTGGCCCAGGGCGTCACGGAAGTCCTGACCCTGGGTGCCAGCCAGACGACAGGCGGCGCGACCCGCACGGCCCAGCTGACCGACACCACCATCGTCGGTCAGAGTGGCGCGGCGGGCGGCAGCCTGAACCTCAGCAAGCTCGTGCGGAACCTCACGGCGGGCGGCACGTTCAGCCTGAACGCCAGCACCGGCGGCGTGGGCGACCTGCTCGAGTACTGCATCAACTACCTCAACCAGGGCGTCGGCACGCTCAGCGAGGTCGTCATGACCGACCCCGTCCCCTACTTCACGGCGCCCCAGCTCACAGGCTACGGCGCCAGTCAGGGCGTCCGCTGGGTGAAGGGAGTCAGCGTGCAGCCCGGCCAGACGGCCACGCCCGGCACGAACAGCGACAACCTGACCAGCGCCGCCGACACCGACGCCGGCACCCTGAGCGCCGCCCCCGGCCGCCTGAGCGTCACCATCGGCACCCTCGCCGGAGGCGAACAGGGCGCCGTGTGCTACCGCGTCATGATCAAGTGATCAAGGGCAGACTGCCGGGCCCTCCCGTATCCTGCCGGTCATGGCCGACCCCCTGACAGATCTGTACCTGATGCTGCGAGTACTGGGAGCCTGCGTGCTGTGCGGCCTGATCGGCTGGGAACGGGAACTGTGGCAGAAGAGTGCCGGTATCCGCACGCAGATGCTGGTGGGCGGCAGTTCCGCCCTGTTCGTGGTGCTCGCCGAGGGCCTGATCATTCAGTTCGGAGGAGAAAATTCCGCCGTGCGCTTCGACCTGGTGGGCGTCCTGGGAGCCGTGGTAAGCGGCGTGGCGTTCCTGGGAGCCGGGACCATCTTCTCATCCGGGAAGGAGCAGCGCCGGGGCCTGACCACGGCCGCCAGCCTGCTGGCCTCCGCCGGAATCGGGGTCGCATGTGGCCTCACGCACTACGTCCTGGCCGTGGGGTCCACCCTGATCTTCCTGTTCGTCGTCAACAACCCACGACTGAAGTCGCGGGCTTGTGACTCCCCTCAGCCTCAACTGCAGAGCGAACTCCGCCTTCAGCGTCATAGAGGGTCACGTCTTCAGCCTCTCGGCTGGGGATGGCTGACAAGCATCCCGAAAGATCCTGCTGTTCCTGCTCCTGTTTCCACTGCCACGCCCGCAGCCCCACATTCACTGCCCCGACAATGTCCGCATGCTCCGCAAAGCCGCAGTTCACGCACGTGAACTGCTCCCCACCCTGGAGCCGGTTCTCCCGGCTGACATGCGTGCACTGCGGGCAAGTCTGCGACGTGTACTGGGGATCCACGGCGATCACCAGCGATCCGGCCAGCGGCGCTTTATACGTCACCATCGCCCGGAGCTGCGCGTAACTCCACGTGGAGCGCACCCGGTTCGCGTGGCGTTGTTTCTTCGATGCATGCGGGTTGGAACGGCGTTCGGTGCGTTCCCTGATCTGGGCGAGTTCTTCCATCCCGATCAGGGCGAGAGGATTGGCGTCAATGATCTGACGGGCGAGGACGTGGTTGCGCTGGGCCGTGAACCGTCTCTCCCGGGCGCTGATGGAGACGAGTCTCCGTCTGGCGCTTCGGGTGCCTTTGGCCTGCAACTTCGTCCGGAGGTGCTGGTAGTGATCGGCTTTCTGTCGGTGGGCACTCCCTTCAAACATGGTGACTGTTCCGTCTGCGCCGGGGTTCATGACCTTCGTCACTGCGTGGTAGCGCTGCCCGACGTCTACGCCAACGACCTGTTTGAGTTCCCGGACAGCAACGGGTTTCTGGACGGTGTACGCGACGAGAAGGTACCACTGCTTCTTCGGGCGGTCGTACCAGAGTTTCGCAGCCCCGATGTCGGTTTCCAGGTGCTGTAGGTCGTCGAGATGGGCGTTCCAGCCGTCATACCCGACAGTCATGCGGCCCTGCAGGGTCATCACGGAGACCTGACGTCCAGTTTTGAACGAGTAATCCCGGCCGTAGTGGTATTCGAGGGTCAGGGCTTTGAAGACCGGAGCGTGATCGAGTCCCCGGTAGAGGCGGGGCAGGCGGCGGCCCTTACGGGCCGCTTGCCCCTGGGCGGTTTTCAGGCGGGCGATAGACTGCTTGGTGGTGGTCCAGAGGGTTTTGTAGGCTGCGGAGACCGAATCGCGAACCGAACAGGCCAGCTGGGAGGCCAGACCGTACTCGGCGCGGATATGGGCGTAGCAGCCTTTGTGGATGGCAATGCCACTGGAGGTCTTGCCGTGTTCGAACGCCCACCTGGAAGCGTGATTCTGGGCGGCGCGGTAGGCGGTCGTGACCGCCTGCAGTCGGCTGCGCTGCTCTGAGGAGCAGGTCAGCTTCAGCTTAGCGGTGCGAACGATGTTCACAGGAGATATCATATGATCCAGAGCTTTGAAGAACAAGTCCCACCTGACGGCGGGACACTCGCTCCTCCCATGACTAAAGTCACGGGGGTCCGCGAGTGAAAAGCCTGAACACCGTCGGGAAGATCAAGTCCGAGATGTTCAACCAGGACGAGGATTCCCAGGCTGAGTGATCTGCCCGGGTTCTACCGGGTGGCGGGGGCGTATGGGGGGAGTTGTGAGAAAGTTGGGCGGCGGCTGTGAGACCCCTGTGAGACACTGGACGGCAGAGTCTGAGGAGAGCCCGACCCCGCCTGGACTGTCCAAGGAGTGCTCCTGTGACCCGTACTGTTTCCTTTCTCGGCCTGCTGACCCTGACCCTCCTCACCGCCTGCTCCGACACTCAGTCTGTTCCGACCGTTTCCGGCAGCGCGGAACGTTTCGCGCAAGTTGCCCTCGTTCCCCTTCAGGCGGGAGATACGCCCGGCAGCGTGGCCCGGGCCCTAGACGGCACCATTCTGGAATGGAACGATTGCATCTCCGGGCAGTGCAGCGCCCTGGTCGGCCTGAACCAGCGGCCCGGCATCCTGAGCGCGCAGGCGCTGGGGCCTCTGAGAGGGCGGGACGTATCTATCGAGTCAAACCGTGACGTCTTCAAGGGCGGCACCCTGCTCGCCAACATGGGCGGCAAGATCTCCATGTGGGCCGGCGGGAAGATCTCCATGTGGGCAGGTGGCAAAATCTCCATGTGGGCGGGCGGGAAGATCTCGATGTGGGCCGGCGGCACGTACGCCGCACTTCCGGAAAACACCGGGCTGTGGCAGAAGATCGGCCTGGAAGAAGGTCAGGGCCTCGCGCCGCAGTTGGGAGCGGGCGTGACGGTGGCTGTGATCGACTCGGGCATCGACCTGCAGCACCCGGCCTTCCAGGGGTCCCTGAGCGCCCCGGACACTTGGCGGGACTTCTACGCCGACGACGCGGCGCCGCAGGAAGAAGGTGTGTTCGGTGAGGGTGCGTACGGGCACGGCACGAACGTGGCCGGCATCGTGCTGCAGGTCGCGCCCGCCGCGAAGATCATGCCGCTGCGCGTGCTCGGCGCGGACGGCTCCGGGGACGTGGTCATGGTCGCGCAGGCCATCGACTGGGCCGTCACCAGGGGCGCGGACGTGATCAACCTCAGCCTGGGCAGCGGCGAGTCCTCCAGGGTGGTGGACCGCGCGCTGGAACGCGCCGCCGCCAGTGGCGTCCTGGTCATCTCCTCCGCCGGAAACGAGAACGCTCCGGCCATCACGTACCCGGCCTCAGCCGCCAGCCGCAAGGGCCTGGACGGCACCAGCGTCAGCGTGGGCAGCGTGGACCTGACGGACCTGAAATCCGGGTTCTCGAACTACGCGCTCAACCTGAAGATGGTCGCGCCCGGCGAGAACGTGTACGCACCCGCCCCGGACGGTCAGATGGCCGCGTGGAGCGGGACGTCCATGGCCGCCCCGATGGTCTCGGGCAGCGTGGCGCTCGCACTGGGGGCCGGGGCCGACCGCAAGGAACTCGCCAAGAAGATCACAGACAAGGCGCACGATGTGTACAAAGACGGCGCGAACGCACCCTACGACGGACAACTGGGCAAGAAAGGTCGCCTGGACCTCCCGGCCTTCCTGAACGAAGTGCTGGACTGAGGTGATGGACGTGCCGGGCGCCTCCTCATCCTTGTCCCCTGAACGGAATCAGGAGGCGCTGCAGGCGGCCTGGACGTCCATCTCGTCCCTGCTGGAAAGCGATCCGGCGCAGGCGGTCCTGGCCGCGCAGGCGTGCCTGGACCGGACCACCGGGCAGGCCGTCCGCCAGCAGGACGCGCTCCGGACGCGGCTGCTGCTGGGCCGCGCGCAGCACGCCGCAGCGCACCTGGCGGAAGCGACCGCGACCCTGCGCGCCGTTGCGGGCGGAGCGCGGGCCCTGCACGACCCGCCCCTGGAAGCGGAAGCGCTCGCTGCCCTGGGGAAACTGCTGCTGGACGCCGGGGACCTTCAGGAAGCGGCGGAGAGCCTGAGCCGGGCGCTGCACCTGACCGAGCAACGGGCGTCCCTGCTGGGCGTGCGGGCCGCGGCGCTCAATCACCTCGCAGTCGTCCGGCACCAGCAGGGGCAGGTGACCGAGGCGCTGAACCTGCTGCAACAGGCGCTGGGTCTGCGCGAACAGGAAGGGAACGTCACGGGGCAGATTCACTGCCTGACCAACATCGGCATCATCCAGATGTGGTTCGGGCAGTACCGGGAGGCGGTCGTGACCCTCATGTCCGCCCACAGGCTGTACCAGACGCTGCCCGTGAACCTGAAGCTCGAAACGCCGATCCTGCATAACCTCGCGCACGTGCACAGCGCCAACGGGGACAACGACCTGGCGACCGAGGTGATGGACACCGCGTACCAGTCGGCCGTCGCGTCCCGCGACGTGCGCATGCAGGCCATGGCCAGCCTGAACCGCGGCATGTTCCTGCTGGAATCGGGCCGCACCGACGAGTCGCAGGACTCGCTGCAACTGGCGCTGGATCTCAGCCGCACCGCCAGTTACCAGATCATCGAGATGCACGCCCTGGACGGCCTGGGCACCCTGTACCTGCAGACCGGCGCGCTGGAGAACGCCGGCTGCGTCATTCGGCAGGCGCTGGACCTCGCGGTGCAGACCGGGTCACAGCAGGCGGAGCTGGAGGCGCGGCTGCAACTGGGCAAACTCCACTCCAGGCAGGGGGACCTGAACGCCGCGCGCCGGGAACTGCAACTGGCGCTGCAACAGGCGGTCGACGTGCAGTCCCTGAAGGAGGAAGGTGCGGCGCACGAATACCTGACGGACGTGCTGCGCGCCGCCGGCGAGTGGGACTTGGCCGTCACGCACGGGAAAGCGGCGCTGCGGGTCGAGCGGGAACTGTTCAACGCGGAGCGGGACCGGCACACGCAGAACCTGAACGTGCAGTTCGAGGTGACGCGCGCCCGTTATGAAACGGACCTGTACCGCTTGCGCACCGAGGTGGAACGCGAGGGCCGCGAGAGCGCCGAGCGGCTGGTCCGGGAACGCACTGCGGAACTCGCGCAGGCGCAGCAGGAGGTCGTGACCCGCCTCGCGATGGCCGCCGAGTACCGGGACGACACGACCGGCGAGCACACCCGCCGCGTCGGCCGGATGGCCGCGCTGATCGCGCTGGCACTGGGCTGGCCGCCGGAACAGGCGGGCGTACTGAGCATCGCGGCGCGCCTGCACGACGTGGGGAAAATCGGTATTCCCGACAGCGTGCTCCTGAAAACCAGCACCCTGGAACCCGAGGAGTTCCAGCAGATGCAGACGCACACGCTGATCGGCGCGCGGATCCTGTCGGGCGGCCGCTCCGAACTGCTGCGCATGGCCGAGGAGATCGCCCGCACGCACCATGAACGCTGGGACGGCAGCGGGTACCCGTCCGGGCTGCGCGGCAACGAGATTCCGGTCACGGGGCGGATCGTGGCCGTCGCGGACGTGTTCGACGCGCTCACGCAGGCGCGGCCCTACAAGGTGGCCTGGACGCCGACCGAGGCGGCCGAGGAGATCCGCCGACAGCGCGGCACGCATTTTGACCCACTGGTGGTGGATATCGCCTTGCCCCTGCTGCTCGAGCCCCGCCCGGCGCCCACCCTAGCAGATGACGACACGGTCAGCCTGACCCAGGAAGATGCCAATCACGTTCTGAACGTCTTCGAGCAACTGCTGATCGAACGGACCCGTGAACTGGAACAGGCGCGTCAGGAGGCCCTGCAACTCGCGGCGCACATGGAAAACATGGCCCTGACCGATAGCCTGACCGGTCTCGGGAACCGCCGCGCGTTCGAGTTGAACCTCGAGCAGTGGCTGGACCGGGGCGCGCGTGACCGGATGGAATTCACGGTGGTGTCCCTGGACCTCGACGGACTCAAGGGCATCAACGACCTGTACGGGCACGCGCGGGGCGACGAGTACCTGCGCTGCTTCGCGCAGGCGCTTAATGAATCGTTCGGGGCGCTGGGACCCGTCTACCGGATCGGCGGGGATGAGTTCGCGGCGCTGGCCTCCACGCCTCTGAATCCACTGATGCTGGGCCGCCTGATGGATGAGGTCGAGCAGGCCGTCTCGGCACGCGGTTTTCCCGGCGCGGCGGCCAGCTCGGGGTCCGCCGTCTACCCGCAGGACGCACAGAAAGCCGGGGAACTGCTGCACCTGAGCGACCACCGGATGTACGAGGTCAAACTGTCCCGCCGCAGCGCCCAGTCGTAACCCGTCGCGGCCACCGCTGTTGGATCAGACCGGCCCCTGGCAGGCCGGTCTCTCACAGGATCAGCCTTGCCCGGCGTCCGGTCCGGACCAGCGGGTTATCCAGGCCTGAATCTGATCCGCTGGCATGGGGCGCGCGAAGTGGTAGCCCTGCATGTCCGGGCAGCCGAGGTCAAGGAGCGTCTGCACCTGCTGCTGCGTTTCGATACCCTCGGCCAGCACCTGTATGTTCAGGGCCTGCCCGATCCCGATGACGGCCTCGACGATGGCGACGTCACTCCGGTCGGTGGTGACGTCCCGCACGAACGCCCGGTCGATCTTGAGCATGTCTACCGGGAAGAGCTTCAGGTAACTGAGGCTGGAGAACCCCGTGCCGAAATCGTCGATGCTCAGGCGCACGCCCAGTTCCCGCAGCTGGCGCAGGCGTTCGCTGGCCTGCTGGGGTTGCGGGACGAGCATGCTCTCGGTGATTTCCAGTTCCAGCAGGTGCGGGCTGAGCTGCGCGGCTTCCAGCGCGCCGCGCACCTGCTGCACGAACTCCGGCTGCGTGAACTGCAACCCTGAGATGTTCACGGCGACCGGCACGGGCCGGTTCAGGCTGAGTTGCCACGCGCGGGCCTGCGCGCACGCCTCGCTCAGCACCCACTGTCCGAGTGGAATGATCAGGCCGCTCTCCTCGGCCACGGGAATGAATTCGGCCGGTGACACGCTGCGGCCGTCCGGGAGGGTCCAGCGCAGCAGGGCCTCCACGCCGGTCAGTTCGTGGGTCGCGGCGTTCACTTTCGGCTGGTAGTGCAGCGTGAACGCGCCCTCCTGCAGCGCGGCGCGCAGTTGCCCGACAAGCCGGTAGCGGGCCTCGATGCTGGCCAGCAGTTCCTGCGAGAAGAAGTGCGTGCGGCTGCGGCCCGCGCCCTTGGCCTGGTACATGGCGGCGTCCGCGTGGCGCAGCAGGGTGTCCACGTCGTCGCCGTCGTGGGGGCACATGGCGATTCCCATGCTGAACGAGACGGTCAGGGTCTGACCGGCCAGTTCGTACGGGCGGGCGAGGCTGCTTTCCAGGCGGTCCGTGAAGGCCTGCACGTCCATGGCGGTGCGCAGTTCCGTGAGGAGCAGCACGAACTCGTCGCCGCCCTGCCGGCTGACCGTGTCGGTTTCACGGACCTGTTCGCACAGGCGCTGCGCGACCGCGCGGAGCAGCTCGTCGCCCACGTGATGCCCGAGTGAATCGTTCACGTGCTTGAAGTGATCGAGGTCCATGAACACCACCGCGAACGGCCGGCCGGTCCGGCGGTAGTGCGCCAGGGCCTGCCGGATGCGGTCGTGCAGCAGCACGCGGTTGGGCAGGTCGGTCAGCGCGTCGTGCTGCGCGAGGTGACTCATGCGGATGGCCATGGCGCGGGCCTCGCTGACGTCATGGAAGACCATCACGCCCCCCAGCATGGTGCCGTCGGGACGCAGGATCGGCGCGGCCGAATCGGCAATGGCGTGCTCGGTCCCGGCGCGGTCCCGCAGGGTCGCGTCAAACGCCATGCCCATCACGCGCCGGTCCTTCAGGGCCAGCAGCAGCGGGTTGCGCATGCTCTGCCCGCTCACCGTGTCGCTCAGGTTCATGACCTGTTCGATGGACTGCCCGTACGCAGTGTCCCCGGCCCAGCCGGTCATGGTCTGCGCGACCGGATTGATGAACGTGACCCGTCCGTCCGGGTCGGTGGTGATCACGCCGTCCCCGATGGAGTTCAGGGTGGTGCGCGCCCACTCGCGTTCCTCCGTGAGCCGCTGCTCGGCGCGGTAGCGGGCCGTGATGTCCACCGCCATCACAAAAAATCCCTGAGCGGCGCCGCCCTGCATGTCCGGCAGGTACGAGAACAGCGCGTGACGCTCGCGGCCCTGCGGGTCGGTCAGGGTCCGCTCGAAGTGCTGCGTCTGGCCGTTCAGGGCGGCGCGCATGTGCACCTCGTTCTGCTGGTACATCTCCTCGCCGATCACCTCGCGGATGTGCAGGCCGTGCATCTGCTCCGGGCTGTGGCCGTACCAGTCCTGGTAAGCGGCGTTCCCGAACTGGTGCAGCAGGTCGCGGTCCTTGTACCCAATCAGGCCGGGCACGGCGTTCATGATGGTCTGCAGGTGATCGCGGGTGCGGCGCAGGTCCTGCTGCGCGGTGACGTGCTCGGTCACGTCGCGGAGCGTGCCGGTCACGCGTTCGGGCGTGCCGTCCTCGTTCCAGGCGGACACCTGCCCGCGCAGCAGCACCCACACCCAGTGCCCGTCGCGGTGCCGCATGCGGTGCTCGTACTCGTACGCGTCGGTTTCCAGCGCCACGTGCTGCCGGTAGCGGGGCAGCAGGCCCGGCCGGTCCTCCGGGTGAATCAGGTCCAGCCAGCCGTCCACGGTCGCGTCGAACTCATGGGCGCGGTACCCCAGCAGCGCCTTCCAGCGGGAGGACACGAAGATGGTGTTCTGCTGCGGGAACCAGTCCCACAGGCCGTCACGGCTGCCGTTCACGGCATAACGCCAGCGGTCCGCCTCGGCTTTCAGGACGCGCAGCTGATCCTGCAACTCCTGAATCTGACGCTGCTCACGGGACTCCCGGACGTTCAGCAGGGCGGACGCGCCGCCCGCCGGGTACTCGCGGACGTGCGAGAGCGAGACCGTGATCCAGGTGGTCGGAGCGTCCGGGTGGGTGCGCGCCGTGAAACTCAGGTGCGGTCGGCTGCCGTTCAGGACCTGCGCCGCCGCCCGCTGATGCGCGTGAAGGTCGTCCGGGTGCATCAGGTCCGTCAGGCGCAGAGGAGCCGTCGGATCGACGTGCGGCGCGTAGCGGCGAAGAGCCGAGTTGGCGTCGCGCACCTGACCGTCGACGTTCAGCAGACCTAGTCCGTCACTGGACTGCGCCGCTGCGCCCACGAACGTGAGCCCTGAATGAAGCATGAATTCATGTTAGCAGGTCGCGCCGTGCCAGAAGGCGAAAATAGTGAATCCCACAGATACGGCAGATGGTAGCGAGAACACCGGACGCCCGGCTCTCTACAAGAACAGGAAAAGCAGATAAATTTCCGGATGTTGGATAAAATTCATCTTATCCGCGAAAATTGCCCGCATAATTCCACAGAATTAGACATTTTTTTGCATTCCGTTAAAAATAATTTTACCATTCTACATCTCGGCAGCGACGGAGGTTCCATGACCACACACGCAGACAGCCCGCACGGCAACCCGACCGGACTCAAGAAAACCCTGGGATTCTGGCAGCTCTGGGGACTGGCTGTCGGCCTGGTCATCTCCGGGGAGTACTTCGGCTGGAGTTACGGCTGGGCCAGCGCTGGTACCCTCGGGTTCCTGATCGCCACGGGCGTCGTCGCCCTGATGTACACGGCCTTTATCGTAACTGCTCAGCAGGGTGACTTCCGGGAGTCGATTGGGTAAGGTGGACCATCAACGAGACTCCCTGCCCAAACTGTGAACGACTCGAGGCACGTATCCGTGAGCTCGAAGCGCAGATTGCGGCCCTCCTGAAACGCCTTCAAGAGCTCGAAGGACGTCAGGCCAAGAACAGCCACACGTCCAATCAGCCACCCAGTCAGGACAAACCCTGGCAGCCCAAGAGTGAGCGCCAGAAGACCGGCCGGTCTTCTGGCGCTCAGCCAGATCACCCCGGCACGACCCTCAAGATATCGGTCCATCCCGACCACACGGTCCATCTCCCGGTCACCGGACACTGTACCTGCGGACAGGTCTGGGACGACGTTCCAGTCGACACTCAGGTCGCTCGACAGGTCCATGACCTCCCAGCGTGGCAACTTCAGGTCACCGAATACCGCGCCGACGTCAAAATCTGCCCTGGCTGTCATCACCGGCAGCGAGCACCCTTCCCGACGCACGTCACGGCTCAGGTGCAGTACGGTCCAC